>JAICHZ010000005.1 GCA_025924655.1 Pseudonocardiaceae bacterium
ATCCTGGAGCAGGATCGGTCCATCCGGACCGACGGTGAGCGAGTGCTCATCACTCGCGACCGGGATCCCGGCATCCGTCGTCGTCGGCTTGGGCTGCTCGCCGGTCACTGTAGTGCCTCCTGATAGTGGTTTTCGTCGGGCGCCCACTATCCCAGGCTTATCTGGAATGAGTCAAGAATCCCTACGCAGCCACCGCACGGGCGGCTAGCGGCGGTCGCTGGTCGGCAGCGTGGCGTGCATCAGGGAGACGTTGTATCGGTCGTACTGGGTCATCGTGAAGTAGAGGTCGGAGCCGTGGGAGTCCGGGTTGAGAAAACCGCCATAGAGGTGCGGGTACTGGCGGGCGGTCGCGACCGGTATCGGCGGGCCCCACGGTCCGGTCGGCTGCGGAGCCAGCCGGACCACGATCGCCTCGCGTGACTCGTCAGTGGTCATCATCTCCCAGCTCTTGAGCAGCTGGTCGTAGCGGACTGACAGCTCACCAACCGGGCCGGCCACGATCGGAGCTGCCACCGCGCTGACCGCGGGCAGCCAGGTTCCGCCGGTCCAGTACTCGTAGGCGGACTTGTCGAGCAGCCGCTGCTCGGGCACTCGAGCGACATAGGCGTCGCCGAAACGGCCGTTCGGTGTCCCGAAGGCATAGACGAAGCCGTCCCGCCGGGCATAGGCGATCATCTGGAATTTCTCGTCGAGGCCCGGGCTGTTGAGCCGCCGCGCGCCCAGCGCGTCCTGCCAGGTCTGCCCGCCGTCGTCGGAGTAGGCCACGCCACTGTAGTTGGTGATCCAGTGCCCAGCTGGGCCGAAGTGGCGCACCGACATGTAGGCCAGATAGTTGCGACCACCGACGTTGACGCCCCCGGTCGGGATCGTGCTCATCTCGATGCCGTCGCGCTTCAACGAAGGGATCAGCTGCTTGGCGTGGTTCGCCCGGTCGGTGACGAAGTCGGTGAAGGACATGCCGTCAGCCGGGTTGCGGTCACTGCTGCGGGCCAGCGTGTTCGAGCGCCAATCGATCGCGGCGGGATCCCCGAACCCGCTGCCAGGACCGGCCCACCCGGCACCGAAGGTGTCACCGAAGGCGGCCAGGATCTGCCCCCGCTCATCGGTCCACATGATGCCCAGATCGGTGCCCTTGACCGCATAACGCGCCTCAGTCGCGTTGATCGACGAAGCGCCGGTGAGCGTGACAACCCGGCTCGCCTGGCCCCTCGGCGCCGGTTGCGCGGCCCCCGGCGGGGCCAGCCCTACCGTGACCGCCGCAACCACGATCCCTGACGCAGCCCCGGCCCGCGCACGGTGACTGAACATCATCCTCCCCCCAGAACTGCCGGCCCGCCCCGGCGCATCCGGTAGCTAACCCGAAAAAGGACGTATAGGTGACGGCGACGCACCGTAGTGAGCTGGCGAGTAGCCGGTTCACCACACCGTGATCAGATTTTCGCCCCGGGGCAGGAGTTCGCCGATCACCGGTGCGCCGGGTATCTCACCGGCCACCAGCAGACCGCCGGAGGTCTGCGCGTCGGCCAGCAACAGCAACTCATCCTCGCCGACCGACGCCGACGCCGCGAGGTGCGGGCGTACCCAGTCCAGGTTGCGCCGGGTGCCTCCGCTGACGTAACCGCCGGCCAGCGCCTGGCGTGCGCCGTCGAGGTAGGGGACCGCGGCGGCGTCCAGCACCGCTGAGACCCCGCTGGCGCGGGCTAGCTTCAGCAGGTGTCCGAGCAGCCCGAAACCGGTGATGTCGGTGGCGCAGCGCACCCCAGCGGACACCGCCGCCGTGGCGGCTGCCGCGTTGAGCGTGGTCATCGCCGCCACGGCGGCCGGAAAGACCTCGCCGGTGGCCTTGTGTCTGCTGTTGAGCACTCCGATACCCAGCGGTTTGGTCAGCGACAGCGGGGTGCCCGCCACGCCGGCGTCGTTGCGCAGCAGCTGTTGCGGGTCGGCGATGCCGGTGACGGCCATGCCGTACTTGGGCTCCGGGTCATCCACGCTGTGCCCGCCGGCAAGGTGACAGCCGGCGCTGCCGCACACGTCCCGGCCGCCGCGCAACACCTCTGCGGCCAGCTCCAGCGGCAGCACATCACGCGGCCAGCCGAGCAGGTTCACCGCGACCACCGGGCGCCCGCCCATCGCGTAGACGTCGGACAGCGCGTTAGCCGCCGCGATCCGACCCCAGTCGTACGGGTCGTCGACGACGGGGGTGAAGAAGTCCGCGGTGGCGATCACCGCCAGACCGTGCTGGATCCGCACCACCGCGGCGTCATCGCCATCATCCAGCCCGACGATCAGCTCACCAGCTGGATCGGTCACCTCGGCACCGATCAGCCCGGCCAGTACCGACTCCAGCTCGCCGGGTGGGATCTTGCAGGCACAACCACCGCCGTGGGCGAACTGGGTGAGGCGGATCTTCGTTGCGGTCACATCGATCGACTCTACTGTCGGCCGGCTCGATGTGCTCTACAGATGCCAGCCGAGCCACCAGCCGAGAATCGCACCCAGAACCAGCGTCTCGATTACCACCAAGATGACGATGAGCGAGTAACCACCGCGTAACCGCTCATACCACTGGCGTCGGCGGGCTCGCCACGATTGGCGTAACCGACGTAATCGACGTATTCCCCGGGCCAGTCGGGATCGCCGCGGAAACGTCGGCGGTGGCAGGTCTTCCAGGTCGGGATGCAGGCTGATGTACTCGGCGAGTTCGCGGTCCCACAACGCGTGATCGAAGCTCTTCATCGTCCCGACCTTTCGTCGCTCGATGCGTTGCCGCAGCGCTACGCCGATGCCGCCTTATCGCTCTCATCGACTACAGCGGTCGTGTTGTTACCAATTTCACACTTAATCGCTGTCGGTATCAACTAAGCCACTCTTCGTGACATATTGTCGGAAATAGCAGACCGGCTAATCGGAAAAAGGGCCGCAATCACCCAACCTTGCAGGGTGCGACGGTCCTCATCCCATGACGGCGCCACGCAGGCAGGCGACGACCTGCTCATCAGTGGTTTGGGAGAAGTCGGTGTACCAGGTGCCGATCGCCTGCAGCGCCGCAGGCGTGAGCAGCGCGACCAGTTCATCGGCAGCGTCGTGCATTCGGCGCACCCAGCCGCGTGGCGCCACCGGAACCGCCAGGACGATTCGGGCCGCACCCAGAGCGCGGGCGACCTGGCAGGCGGCCCGCGCGGTAGACCCCGTCGCGATGCCGTCGTCGACCACCACAGCAGTCCGCCCGGCCAGCGGGATGCGGGGTCGATCACCGCGGAACCGCTGAGCGCGCCGCTGCAGCTCGGCTCGCTCCCGGAGCTCCACGGCGGCTAACTCGTCCGAGGTGACACCGGCCCGATGGATCGTCTCGGGTAGCACGATGCGCACGCCACCTTCACCGATGGCGCCCATGGCCAGCTCAGGCTGCGACGGCACGCCGAGCTTGCGCACCATGATCACGTCCAGTGGCGCGGCCAGCGCTGCGGCCACCTCGGCGGCGACTTCAACCCCGCCCCGTGGCAGGCCCAGAACCATTACCTCGGGCCCTCGGAGATGCTGTAACCGCTGGCCCAACTGCCGCCCCGCGTCGGCGCGATCGGCGAACATCCGCGCACCTCCATCCCGCGGCCGATTATCCGCGTGGGGATCCGCCTCGGCTACCGAGTCGGCGGTGCAATGACGGTGAACTCGGTGGACAGTTCGTCGGCTCCGCAAGTCGTGGAAATCTGGTACTGGCCGCTGACGGCGTTCGAGCGGACGGTGGCGGTACCGAAAAGCCGCCACGGTTGGTGCCCTTCGGGGTTGCCCTTCAACGCACCGATGTCGAGCACCGGTGAGTGCACTACTCCGACGTTGTCCAGGCAGGCCAGGTCGAGCGACACAGTCGAACCCGGAGTGCCCTGTTGGGGAGTCACCCGCAACCAGTTCGCCCCGGGCGCTGCCGTGGTCGGCGTCGCGGTCGGTTCCGAGGGCTGGGCGGTAGCGCTGGGTTCGACGGTAAGGCTTGGGGGCGAACTGGGCCGGCTGGGTTCGACCGGCCTCGCCGCCCCCGAGCACGCTGCACCGAAAACCCCGAGCACGACGACGCTGGCGATGGTAACCCCGCTCCGAACCCCCATAACCGCCGCAGTATGCCGCAAACCGGGTCAGCGCAGCATGCCGGCTACTGGTTTGAGGTGGGCGGAACCTTCGTCTTGTAGATAGTCCTGGGCGGTGGTCTCGTCGGTGCCGTTGGAGACGCGTAGCTGGCGTAGCGCGATCGTGACCAGTATGGCTACTACGAGGTTGCCGATCAGCGCGACGAACCCGACGTAGACCTGCGTCGGCGAACCCGCGAACGGCTGCCACCCGACGATCGACAACTTGTCCAGCGCGAGCGCCGACCCACCGAAGTGTTGCTTGCCGCTGGCGGGGTTGGGAATGCCATAAAGCAGTGTCAAACCCCAGCCCATACCGACGATCCATCCGGCGACCAGGCCCCAGGTGTGCAACCAGCGGGTGTACAGCGCAATCGCCACCATGGGCAACGTCTGTAGGATGATCACGCCACCGATCAGCTGCAGATCGATGGAGTATTGCGGGTCGATCAACACGATCAACGCCACCGCACCGAACTTCACCACCAGTGAGGCGATTTTCGCCTGGCGGCACTCCTGTTCTGTGGTGGCGTCGCGATGCAGATACGCCTTGTAGATGTTACGGGTCCACAGATTCGCCGCCGCGATCGACATGATCGCGGCGGGAACCAGCGCGCCGATCCCGATGGCCGCGAATGCGATTCCGGCGAACCACGACGGGAACTGCCCCTCGAACAGCATCGGGATGACAGTGTTGGAATCCCCGCGGCCGGTGGCCGCATTGACGATCGGTTTGGTGTGCGCCGCGATCGCGGCATAACCCAGTAGTGCCAGCAATCCCAATACCAGCGAATATGCCGGCAACGCCACCATGTTCCGTTTGATTACGCCCCGGCTTCGGGAGGCCAGTGCACCGGTGACGGCATGCGGGTAGAGAAACAGCGCCAGCGCCGATCCCAGCGCCAGCGTGATGTACTGCAGCCTGTTGTTGGCCCCCAGCAGGATTCCGTCGCTCGGCGTTTTCGTGGCGGTGAACTTCGCGTTCGCGGCGTCGAAGATGGAGCCCCAGCCGCCGAGCTTCGCCGGCAGGATGACCACAGCGGCGATGATCACCAGGTAGATCAGCGCGTCTTTGACGAAGGCGATCAGCGCGGGGGCCCGCAGGCCGGACTGGTAGGTGTAGAGGGCGAGGATCACGAACGCGATGAACAGCGGAGCATGCCCGGCCAGGCCGCCGCCGTTGAGGCCCATCGTGCGCAGTACCGCCTCCAGACCGGCCAGTTGCAGGGCGATGTACGGCATCGTCGCAACGATTCCGGTGACCGCCACCAGCAGCGCCAGCGTCGCCGATCCGTAACGGCCCTGCACGAAGTCCGCCGGGGTCACATACCCGTGTACCCGCGACACCGACCACATCCGGACCAGCGGCAGGAACACCAGCGGGTAGACGAGCACGGTGTAGGGCAACGCGAAGAACCCCATCGCCCCGGCTCCGAACATCAATGCGGGCACCGCGACGAAGGTGTAGGCGGTGTACAGATCACCACCGATGAGAAACCAGGTGACCCACGAGCCGAACCTACGACCGCCCAGACCCCACTCGTCGAGATGATCGAGGGCACCACCGCGTTGCCACCGGGCGGCGTAGAAGCCTAGCCCAGTGACCAGCACGAACAGCGCCGCGAAGATGATCAGTTCGGTCCAGCGCACCGTCACCGTCGGTCACCCGCCTTGAGGTACACGACCGCCACGCAGATCACCCCGAGCGGGACGAAGAGGAACTGTACCCAGTAGAACAGCGGGAACCCCCAGACCCGGGGCTCATCGCTGTTGTACAGCGGCGTCACCAACACCAACAGCGGCACCAGGAGCAACACCTTCCACCACATCTGAGACATTATGCGCATTGAGCGGGCTCAGCGGGGTAAAACAGGGCTGGATAACCCCGCTGAGCCCGCTCAATGCGGGTCAGACGGGGGGTCAGAGGCGGTGCTTGAGAGCGGCTAGCTCGTCGTGCAGGACGGTGGGGAGAGGGTCGCCGATCTTGTTGAACCACTGTTCGATATAGGGAATCTCGGCGCGCCACTCATCGACGTCCACGGCTAGCGCGGCGGCGACATCGTCGATCGGGATGTCCAGGCCGGACAGGTCGAGCTGGTCGGCGGTGGGCACCCGACCGATAGGGGTGTCGACCGCTACAGCCCGGCCCTCGATCCGCTCGATGATCCACTTGAGCACCCGGCTGTTCTCCCGGAAACCTGGCCACAGGAAACGCTGATCGTCGCCGCGCCGGAACCAGTTCACGTAGAAGATCTTCGGGAGCTTGCTGGCGTCGGCGCTCTTGCCGGTGTCAATCCAGTGCTGGAAGTAGTCACCGGCGTGGTAACCGATGAACGGCAGCATCGCCATCGGGTCGCGGCGCACCTCGCCGAGCGGACCGGCGGCCGCGGCGGTCTTCTCGCTGGACAGCGTGGCGCCCAGGAACACCCCGTGCTGCCAGTCGAAAGCCTCGTTGACCAGCGGGATGGTGCTGGCCCGGCGGCCACCGAACAGGATCGCCGAGATCGGCACGCCGTCCGGATCGTCCCACTCCGCGGCGAGCATCGGGCACTGCGCCATCGGCGTGCAGTACCGGGAGTTCGGGTGCGCGCCGCGCTTGCCGGCCGCACCCTCAGCGGGCGTCCAATCCTGTTTGGTCCACGAGGTGAGGTGCGCCGGCACCGGCTCCATGCCCTCCCACCAGACGTCACCGTCGTCGGTGAGCGCAACATTGGTGAAGATCGAGTTGCCGTACTCCAGCGTGCGCATGGCGTTGGGGTTGGTCCGCCAGCTGGTGTTCGGCGCCACGCCGAAGAACCCGTTCTCCGGGTTGACCGCGTAGAGCCGGCCGTCGGCACCGAAGCGCATCCACGCGATGTCGTCACCCAGGGTCTCGGCCTTCCAACCGGGGATGGTCGGCGCGAGCATCGCCATGTTCGTCTTGCCGCAGCCCGAAGGGAACGCGGCCGCGATGAAATGGGACACCCCCTGCGGGTTGGTCAGCTTCAGGATCAGCATGTGCTCGGCCATCCAGCCCTCGTCGCGGGCCATCACCGAGGCGATCCGCAGTGCGTAGCACTTCTTGCCCAGCAGCGCGTTGCCGCCGTAGCCGGAGCCGTAGCTCCAGATCATCCGTTCGTCGGGGAAGTGACTGATGTACTTGGTGTCATTGCACGGCCAGGGCACATCAGGCTGGCCGGGTGCCAGCGGGTGGCCCACCGAGTGCAGGCACGGGACGAAGTCCGCCTCGCCGCCATCGGGCGCGATGAACTTGCGCAGCGCCGCCTCGCCCATCCGAGTCATGATCTTCATCGAACACACCACATAGGCGGAATCGGTGATCTCGACGCCCAGTTTGGGTGCCGCGTCCCCCAGCGGGCCCATACAGAAAGGCACCACGTACATCGTCCGACCGCGCATGCACCCCCGGTACAGCCCGGTCATGATCGACTTCATCTCGTCCGGGTGCATCCAGTTATTGGTGGGTCCGCAATCCCGCTGCGCTCGCGAGCAGATGAAGGTGCGCTCTTCCACCCGAGCCACGTCCGCGGGATCCGAGACAGCCCAAAATGAGTTCGGTTTACGGGCCAACCGGCGCAACGTGCCGGCGTCGACCAGCTGGGCGGTGAGCCGGTCCCATTCCTGCTGGGATCCGTCACACCACTCGACGCGGTCGGGGTTGGTGAGCTCGGCGATATCGCGCACCCAGTTGCACAACCGTGAGTGGCTTATCGGGGCATCATCCAGGCCTGGAATGGTCGCTGCAGTCACTGCTCGCCTCCTACCGGATGACATGGAGGTTAACCCCAAGTGACACTCAGTGCAGGAGCTGCGCTTGAGAGATCGCTCACCCTCCCCGAATCGGTTCAGCGAGTTGCGCCGAGATATCAAGAGTGCTAACTGGCTGGGCTCACCGACGACATGTTGAAATCCGGTACCCGAATGGGCGGCATCGCGGTGCGGGAAAACCAGTCCTTCCACTCCCGGCACAAGGTCCGTTCGGTAGCGCCGACTTCAGTGACCCGCCGGAGCAGATCGATCGGGCTCTCATTGAATCGGAAGTTGTTGACCTGCCCGACTACCTCACCGCCTTCGATGAGGTACACCCCGTCCCTGGTCAGACCGGTGAGCAACAACGACACCGGATCAACCTCACGGATGTACCACAGGCAGGTCAGCAGCAGCCCACGCTCGGTGCGCGCCACCAGGTCGTCGGTCGACGCCGACGAGCCCCCGGTCAGCACCAGGTTCTCCGGCGGTGGGGTGAACTGCCCACCCAGCTCCTCGGCGGCCGCCCGGGGATAGGCCAGCGCGTTGATCGTGCCGTCGCGTAGCCAGTCGACCCGGTGCACGCCGACGCCGTTGTCGAAGACGCTCACTGAGTCGCCCGAGGAGGTGGTGACCAGGAACGGTGCGGTCTGCAAGCCTGCCGCGGCGGGATCGCTGGACAGCGTGAGCGGCAGGTCGGTAAGCCGCTCACCCAGCCGGGTGCCGCCCGGCTGCTCGTCGCCCGGCTTGTCGCTGGCTCGGTCGCCGGACGCGGCGAACGCCGAGCGCCCCTCGTGCGCCGGCCGACCATCCATCGACCAAGCCATATAAAGCATGAGATCGCCGACCGCCGAGGGCGGCAGGAGGGTCTCGTACCGACCCGCGGGCAGCTGCACCTGCCGGCCCGACCAGCTCAGCCGGCGGCGCACCTCGGCGGCCAGCGCAGTGAAATCCAGATCAGTGAAATCAGCCGTGTAGGCCCCCGCCCAGGCACTGCGGGTGAGGTCGCCGGCGACCTTGCCGTTGAGCTCGACGGTGCCGGTGGGCTGTACCCAGCGGCGGCGCAGCCCGGTGGAGGACGCCAGCCAGGTGGTTTCCAGGCGGTGCTCGGCGAATCCGTAGAGCAGTTCACTACGTGAGCTGGCGAACGCGGTGGCCAGCTCATCGGTCAGGCGGGCGAACACCCCGATCTCGGTGGCCGCCGCCGGCGCGTCGTAGTCGTCGTCAGCAGCGCCATCCAGCAGTGCCGCGGCGTCGCGGTTCGGCCCGGATTGCCGGGCGGCGTCCTCGCTGGCCGCCACCACGGCGCGTACCTCATCGAGATCGACACCGTTGCCACTGACCACACCGACCGAAGTGCCGGCAGCCGAGTCGCCAACAACGGAGATCACCGCGAACGAGCGGGTGGTGGTGTGCCCATTGGTGGTCATCGTGCTGTTCGCCCAGCGCAGGTTGACCTCGCTGGTGTCGGTGAGCACCACGATGCAGCCATCCGCCTTCGACGCGGCCAGCGCGGTAGTGGTGAGCTCGTCAGGACGGATCACTGGCCGGCCTCCTCGCGGGAATTGAGCACATTGATGCCCCGAAACAGTGCCGACGGACATCCGTGGCTGACCGCCGCGACTTGACCGGGTTGGGCCTTGCCGCAGTTCAGCGCCCCGCCGAGCGACCACGTCGAAGGGCCGCCGATGGCCTCCATCGCGCCCCAGAAATCGGTGGTGGTGGCCTGGTAGGCCACGTCGCGCAGCTGCCCAGCCAGCACGCCACCCTCGATGCGGTAAAACCGCTGCCCGGTGAACTGGAAGTTGTACCGCTGCATGTCGATCGACCAGGAGCGGTCGCCGACGATGTAGATGCCGCGCTGCACCCCGGAGATCAGCTCCGCGGTTGCGGTGTCGGTATCGGGATCGGGTTGCAGCGACACGTTGGCCATTCGCTGGATGGGCACGTGGTGTGGCGAGTCGGCGTAGGCGCAGGCCGCCGAGCGCTCCAGCCCCAGCCGGCGGGCGAAGACCCGATCGGTCTGATACCCGACGAGCGTCCCGCCGGCCACCAGATCCCACTGTGACGTGGCGACGCCGTCGTCGTCGTAGCCGATCGTCGCCAACCCGTGCGCCTGGGTGCGGTCCCCGGTGACGTGCATGATCGGCGAGCCGTAACGCAATGTGCCGAGCTTGTCCGGGGTCGCGAAGGAGGACCCGGCGTAGGCAGCCTCGTAACCGATCGCCCGGTCGTACTCCGTGGCGTGACCCACCGACTCGTGGATCGTCAGCCACAGGTTGGTCGGGTCGATCACCAGGTCGTACCGGCCGGCCTGGACGCTGGGCGCCTTGACCTTCTCGGCCAGCCACTCCGGGATTTGCGCCAGCTCACCGTCCCAGTCCCAGTGGGCGTTGCCGGCCAGGTATTCCCAGCCGCGCGCGGTGGGTGGCGCGCAGGTCCGCATGCTTTCGAACGAACCGGACGCCCGGTCCACCGTGACCGCGGTGAGTGCCGGATGTATCCGTACCCGCTGCTGGGTGGTACTGGTACCGGCGGAGTCGGCATAGAACTTGGTCTCCTTCGCCGTCCGGAAGGTCACGTCGGTGTGCTCGACCCCGTCCGCGGCGAGCAACCGGCGCGACCACTCCGACAGCAGCGCCACCTTCTCGCCCAGCGGCACCGTGAACGGGTCGATCTCATGGTCGCCGACCCACACCGCGCCGGCGTGTACCGGCTCCGCCGCCAACTCCACCCGCTCCGCATTGAGCGGGCGCAGCGTGCGAGCCACCTCGACTGCCCGCTCCGTAGTGGCCACGGCGGACTGCGGAGTCAGCTCGAGGTGGGAGGCGAATCCCCAGGTGCCTTCGACGATCACCCGGACGGCCAGCCCGACGCTGGTCGAGTCCTGCGCTGTCGCGACAGTTCCGTCGCGCAGCCTGATCATCTGCTGGGTGGTCCGCTCGATCCGGACGTCGGCGTGCTCGGCACCCAGCTCACGCGCCCGCCCGAGCGCGGCATCGGCCACCGCCCGCAACGGCAGGGCCAGGAAATCGGGATCGATCATGCCAGTGCTCACAATGTTCGACCCTAACCCGTCGCCCGCTGCAGCAGCCGCTGCGCCAGCGCCGCCGCGGCCGGTTCGAGCATTCCGGACTCTCGCAACACCTCCAGCGGAACAACCGGCACGTCGATCGGGGTCTTGTCCCCGGCGAACTGGCGCTCGACACTGATCACTTTCGCTACTGGAAGCTCACTGACCAGCAGAACCCGGATGGTCCCCGCCATCGCGACCACCGAGAGCTCGCTACCCTCGGTGATCTCTTCGGGCTCCAGCGGATCAAGGGATGCCCCGAGGACCCCCAGCGAGCATCGGGCGGTCCGCACCACGTCGTGAAATGCCCGGAGATCGGTCAGCCTCAGATGAAGCACCATCTCAGGCTCCTCGATCGGGACACCCTGCAGACCCGCCGCGAACTCCCCGCCGACGACCATCGGCACCCCGGCCAGCACCGCAGGCCACACCACCCGATTCGCCAGCAGCCACGCGTCGAGCCCTATCGCGTCCGCGCCGGATTCCAGCCGCTCGTCAAGAGCAGCGGTACTCGGTTCCACCCCGAAGGTAACCGCCAAGCCGAACTCGCCCAGTAACTTGCGCACCATTGCCAAGGTCGGCTCACGGGCCCCTTTCTCCCAGCGACACAGCTGATATCGGCTCAGGCCGGTGCGTCCGGCAAGCTCGTCCTGGGTCAGAACGTGCTCGTCGCGGATGGCTCTCATCAACTCTGCTGTGCTGCGATAGGTGCGGTCCTGGATTCGACGTGCCATGCCGGCCACGATGCCGGACAGCGCCGACAGACGGTCCGATTCAGGCCCATTGCCGGTGCGGCTGTGCACAGCGAGCGCAGTTATCCCCAGCGAAGCGGTAGGGGGTTGACAAACGGGTACCGTCACTGTCCGTGTCGCCCAAGGAATCAGTGTCGCAGCGCGCGTAGGTGCCGCAGGCGGCAACTTTCCGCCAAAGTTGCCGCCTGCGGCACCTACGCAAAAAATCTACACACCTCTCCACTGGGACGCATGTGGCCTATGTGGCGACGACCGTGGCTTCCGCTAATCGAGGAACCGTTGTCGAACCGAAGGGACCGGGATCGCGCATTCCGTCCGCGTGCCGAACCAGCGATACCGGTTGCGGGCCACGAACCGATACACCGCATCCCGCGCGGCTCGGGGTACCAGCGTGGTGGCAGCGAGAGCCCGCCATGGCCACCGAAGGTGTCGCGCCGAGTACGCCACAGCATCGGAGCGCGTGTAGACGCGCCCATCTTCGATCAGATACATCGTCTCGAAATCAATGTCCGGAACTCCGATGTCCCCGACTCCGCAGCGACGTAGTGCGAGCACCGCGGCATCACTGCGCAGGCTGGCAAAGCGCAGGTCGTGATCGGACTCATGCTCGATGATCCAGCGCACAAGCCGGGAGCACATGACGCAGGTTCCGTCGAAAAGAATCACGGGGTCGCGAGAAGGGTCAGGAATCGGGGCCTCCTCTCCGCGCGGTCGGGGCTTCTCGGGATCTCCGGGTACTACCCAGGGTCTCGCTAGGGGATAACCCTCGTGTGCCGGGCAGTGCGGTGGGGCACCGTATGAGTTGTTGGTCGCAAACACCTGGGAGCCGCGCCGGAACCCCCAGCCGGAGCGACCAACGCCCGAGGCCCGCACACGGGGGGTGCGCGAGCGGGCATCCCGGGATGGTCCGAATCGTCATATCGGGGACGATCCGGGCCATCCCGTTATTGGGGGGACGGTCCAGGTTTGGGGGACGGTCCAGGTTTGGGAGACGGTCCAGGTTTGGGAGACGGTCCAGGTTTGGGGGACGGTCCAGGGCCGTGTTCTTGGGCCCAACGGTGGGCCAACTGGCACACCTGCTGGGTGAGCTGCTCAGAACTGGCCTCCGGGTCGCTACTGCGACCGGCGGCCAGGCCGAGCAGATAGGCGGTGAGCGGGGCAGCCGGCCGCGCGACACCGTGCGCGACGTCGCGGGACATGTCCAACACCCGCGACTGCATCGCGGTCGGCGATACGGCGTCGGTGATGTCCAGCTCGCGGCACACCAGATCAACCCACTCCTTGAGTGTGTTCACGCCGACTATCCTGCCCGCGCGTCCCAACCGTGGGCAGGGCAGGCTTGGCGGGTGCAGACGATCTACCCGCAGCGAGCCCGGATGACCATCGGGCAGCAACGCGCCTGGGACCGCAGCTGGGGCCGGTGGGGTGCAGACGTCGCGGATCTGCCCGCCGGGCCGTTGGATGCCACCGGCTGGTTCGGGCGGGCCGCGCCGGTCGTACTGGAGATCGGCTCCGGGATGGGCGAGTCGACGGCGGCGATGGCCATCCAAGCACCCGACGTCGATCACCTCGCCGTCGAGATTTACCAGCCTGGGCTAGCCCAGCTACTGCTGCGCATCGAGCAGGCCGAGATCAGCAACCTACGGCTGCTCCGCGGTGACGCCTACCCGGTGCTGCGCGAGCACGTGGCGGCGAGCAGCCTGCACGCCGTCCGGATCTACTTTCCCGACCCGTGGCCCAAGCGGCGCCACCACAAGCGCCGGTTGGTGCAACCCGAGTTGGTCGCCCTGGTGACGTCCCGGCTGGCCGTTGGCGCCACGCTGCATCTGGCCACCGACTGGGAGCCCTACGCCCAGGAGATGCTCGAAGCCTGCGTCGCCGAGCCTGGCCTGCGCAACACCGCGCCGGACGGGTTCGCCACGCGGCCGGCGTGGCGGCCGGTCACCAAGTTCGAGCAACGCGCCCGCGACGAGGGCCGCGTGGTGCGGGATCTGCTGTTCGTGCGGCGATAAGCGATAAGGCAGGATCGGTGACCATGAACCCGGCGCCCGCCCCTACCTTCCCGGTGACACTGCTCGTCTGGGATGCCCCCAATATCGACATGAGCCTGGGCTCGATCCTCGGCGGACGCCCCAGCTCGGCATCCCGGCCGAGATTCGACGCGCTGGGACGTTGGTTGATCTCCCAAGCCGGGACCGACAGCGAGCCTGAAGCGACGGTGTTCACCAACGTCGCAGCGGGCAGCACGGACTTCGTCCGACCCTGGGTGGAGGCGCTGCGCAACACCGGATTCGCGGTCTTCGCCAAGCCCAAGATTGACGAATCGGACATCGACGAAGACATGCTGGCGCACATCCGGGCCCGCCACGAACAGGGCGTGCTGGCACACGTGCTGGTGGCCTCCGGAGACAGCCGAGCCTTCCGGGAACCGTTGGAAGACCTCGTCGCCCAGGGTGTCCGGGTCACCGTGCTCGGGTTCCGCGAGCACGCCTCGT
Source organism: Pseudonocardiaceae bacterium (assembly GCA_025924655.1). GTDB lineage: Bacteria > Actinomycetota > Actinomycetes > Mycobacteriales > Pseudonocardiaceae. The sequence continues at coordinate 14,186 of JAICHZ010000005.1, forward strand.
TCGCGGTCAACTCCGGGGTGCTGGGCTTTGAGGACCTGGAGGACATCCCGGAGCTATTCCTGCAGCCGCTGCCCCGGATCACCCTGGAGACACTGCCCCCCGAGGGCGCCTGGCTTCCGCCGTTGCGGCCGCTTACCGCATTGCTGCGGCACCCCATCGTGGAGCCCGTCCTTTGATGCGGTTGACCGCCCCGGTGGTGCTGCCCTGCGACGAGCCGTGCACCGTGTTGCGCGACGCGGTGGTGGACGTCGACGCTGCCGGGCGGATCGGCTACGTCGGACCGTCGGCAGCGGCGCCGTCCACACCCGGGCCCGAGCTGGCGTTGACCGGCATCCTTATGCCCGGGCTGGTCAACACGCATGCGCACACCGCGATGACCGCGCTGCGCGGCCTCGGCGGGGATCTGCCGTTGATGCGATGGCTGACCGAGGTGATCTGGCCCGCCGAGGCTCGGGTCGACGCTGAGGACGTCCGGGTCAGCATGCTCGTCGGCGCGCTGGAGATGCTCGGCGCCGGCATCACGACCAGCGTGGAGATGTATTTCTACAACGACGCGGTGGTCGACGCGGTGCTGGCCGCGGGCAGCCGCGCGGTGGTCACACCGGGCATCATCGCGGCGCCGGGCTGGGACCGGCTGGGCACCTGGCAGCAGATGCTCGACGGCATCAGCCGCTGGATCGACGCTGACGGGATCCGGTTCGGTCCCGGCGAACGCATCGAACTGGGATACGGCCCGCATGCCGCCTACACGCTGCCCGCCGAGGCTTTAGCGGCGGCCGGGGCCGCCGCTCAAGAGCGCGGGGCTCTGCTGCACATCCACGTCGCAGAGACGGCCGGCGAGGACGCTGCGATCCGCGAGCAGCACGGATCGGTGCCGCTACTGCTGGAACATCTCGGGGTGCTGGGTGACGGTGCGCGGGTGCTCGCGGCGCATGCCGTGCAGCTATCCGACACCGACATCGCGGTACTCGCGCGGCACCGCACCGGGGTGGCGCACTGCCCCGGCTCCAACAGCAAGCTCGCTTCTGGCATCGCGCGGCTGGTCGACCTGCGTGCTGCCGGAATCACTGTCGGTTTGGGCACCGATGGCCCCGCCTCGCACGACGATCTCGATTTGTGGGAAGACGTCAGGCTGGCCGCCCGGCTGGCTCGGTTGTCCACCGGCGATGCCGCCGCGCTGACCGCCGCGCAGGCACTGCTGATGGCCACCCGGGGTGGCGCGGCCGCGATCGGGCGCGATGATCTGGGCACGCTGCACCCGGGGGCGTGGGCCGATCTGGTGCACATCGGAGCTGACGACCCTGCGTTCGCGGCCGGACTGGACGTCCCGGACGGTCAGTTGCTGGCCAATCTGGTGTGGGCGGCCGGAGCGCGAGCGGTCCGCGATGTCTGGGTGGCAGGGGAGCGGGTGCTGCACAGCGGTACCCCGACGCGGGTCGATTCCGCGGCAGCACATGCCGCGTTGCGCTCGAGAGTGTCCAGGATCACTGGACTGTAACCTGCGTGGCGGGTGGGTCTCGTTAGGTACGGGGTGTACCGTCCGCCCGCAAGAGCGCATGGAGTACCTGTCGGGAGACTGGAGACGGCGGTGGGCAGTCACACGGCCACCGAGGACCCGCTGCACGTGCTGTACGTCGGCAGTTCTGCCGATCTGGGAGCACTGCGTCGGTTGATGGAGGCGCACGGAGCGGTGACCCGCAGCCGGCTTACCCCCGCGGTCACCCTCGTCGTCGCCGATCCGTCGATTCCGGCGAATCACCCCACCGTGCGCGCCGCAAGCACGCTCGGCATCCCGGTGCTGGAACCGGCCCAGGCAAGCGTGCAGTTCGCTGCTTGGCGAAGTCGCACCGACGCGCCCCACCCGGCACCGGGCATCGCATGGCGACCTCGACTGTTCCGCAGATCCGCGGGGTGAGGATTGTGCCGTAGGTAACCCTGGGGTGCAGCCCTGCGAACATCGCGGTTGCACCGCCGCGTTCGCCGAGCAGTGGAACACCTGGCCCAACCTCGTGACCGCCGTCCGCACCATCGCGACAGTGGTCGCCTGGGCGGTCGCGGTGACCACCGGCAGCGGCGGCTGGCTGCTCGCGGCCCTGTTGTGCTACTGGGTCGGGGATATCGCCGACGGGCTGCTGGCCCGCCTGACCCACCGCGAGACCCGCACCGGGGCAGTACTCGACGTACTCGCCGACCGGTTGAGCGTCTGCCTGGTGGTGGTCAGCTACGTGAGCACGCATCCCGCCGCCGCAGTGCCCGCCACGGTGTTTCTGGGGCAGTTCGTGGTGATCGACGCCTATCTCACCCTGGCGTTCGCCCGTTGGTCGCTGCTCTCGCCGAACTACTTCGGCCTGGTCGACACCACTGTGTACCGGCTGAACTGGTCACCGCCGGCGAAGGCCACCAACACCGGCGCCGTGGTGCTGGTGTGGTTGCTGACCGGATCGCCGCTGGCGGCAACGGTCCTCGCCGCTGTGGTGCTCGGTGTGAAGTCTTACAGCGCGCTGCGCCTCACCCGGCTGCCGACACCACCGGTGCTGTCCGGGTGTGCCGTACTCGACGTGCGCGCCGCCACCAACTAGCCGCGCAGCCGCATCGACATGACGAGATAGCGGTACGAGCCGTCCCGGGCGTCATCCGGGTCGTCGGCGCCGAGGCCGGTGACCGGTGTGATGACGGTGGGTTTGCTCGGCTCGGTGAACGACAACGTCGCGCGCGGCGTCGTCACCGCGGTCAGGCCGTCGAGCAGGTACCCGGCGTTGAACCCGATGGTCAACGGTTCACCGGTGACGCCGACCTCAAGTTCTTCTTCGGCACTGGACTCATCCTCTGCCTCGGCGGACAGCTGCGCGGTGCCCTCGGAGAACGCCAGCCGGACCGGGGCGAAGCGCTGCGCCACCAGCGCTACCCGCTTCAGCGCCGCGATGAACTCGCTGACCACCACCTCCACCGTGGTGGTGACCGCGGTGGGCCACAGCGAAGCGAACTTGACGAACTCGCCGTCGAGCAACCGGGTCAGCGTTTGGCGCCCACCAGCGGAGAAGCCCAGGAATCCCGCGTCGTCAGCGTTGCCCATCGACAGCACCACCTCGCTGGCCGATCCGAGCGACTTGGCGACATCGGCGAGCGTCTTGGCCGGAACGATCAGCGAGGTGCTCGACACCGTACCGGTCGGCGTCCACGGAATGTGCCGCTCGGCGAGGCGGTACCGGTCGGTGGCGGCCAAGGTGAGGACCTCGGGACCGATCTCCATGCGCACCCCGGTGAGCATGGGCAGTGTCTCGTCGCGGCTGGCTGCCGCGGTGACCTGCGCGACGGCGGTGGCGAAGACGTCACCACGGACCTTCCCCGAGGTGGCCGGCAGCACCGGCACCGCGGGGTAGTCCTCGATATGCAGCAGCGGCAGGTTGAACCGGACCGAACCGCAGCGGACCACCAGCCGGTTTCCCTCGACCACCACCCGTACGTCCTTGGGTGGCAGTGCGCGGGCGATCTCGGCGAGTAGCCGGCCGGAAACCAGCACCCGACCAGCGGCCTTGTCGGTGACGGGCACCTCGATACGGTTGAGCACCTCGAAGTCGAAACCCGAGACGATCATCGCGCCGTCGGTCACCTCAAGGACCACGCCCGCGGTCACCGGGACTACCGGACGGGCTGGTAGGCCCTTCGCCGTCCACGCGATGGCCTCGGCGAACGCATCCCGTTCAAGCTCGAACTCCACGTTACCCACCATCCCTGCGAGTACTCCCGGTTGCGCTGGGTGCGTCAGCGTACCGGGGGTCGCCGGGTGCGCCAGGATGGTGGCCATTGTGGCTCAGTGGTTGTCAACAGCACACGTCATCGAGCACACTGGGGCGATCGGTGAACAAACCGCAGGACCCGGCTCCACTCGACATCAGCCGGACCGAACGGTTGCTGGGCGCCCGCACGGCGCCTGGTACACCGATGGCGCAAGCGGCAACTCCCCCTGGCCGCTGGCGTAGCGGCCGCCGACCGGGCGCCACCCCCCCTTGACCCCGGTCGGCGGTCCACTAGCGGGCCCTTTCGGGCCCTGATAGGCGCCTACCTCGAACGATACGGCTACCGCCGACCGCGTGACACCCGTTGTCAGGCAATCCTGACCCAGTGCCGCTCTGTAGGTCTTCCTACTGGGCGAGGCCGTGCTCGATCGCGTAGCGGGCCAGCTCGACGCGGTTGTGCAGCTGCAGTTTGCGCAACGTGGACTGCACGTGGTTCTCCACGGTGCGGTGGCTGATCACCAGCGCGTTCGCGATCTGCCGAGCGGTGTGCCCGGTGGCCACCTGGCGCAACACCTCGGTCTCCCGCTCGGTGAGGTGCGGCACGTCATCGTGGGGGCCGCGGGCGATCCGGCGGTACTCACCGAGCAGCAACCCGGCCAAGCCGGCGGTGAACACCGCGTCGCCCTCGGCGGTCCGGCGCACGGCGTCGACCAGCTCGTCCAGCGACGCGGATTTCATCAAGTATCCCGAGGCGCCGGCCTGTATCGCCGCCAGCACGTCGGCATCCGCGCCGGAAGCGGATAGCACCAGCACCCGGAGGTCGGGGTCGGATTCGATGAGGCACCGGGTGGTTTCCGCGCCGGACGGTCCTTTGGCGCCGAAATGCAGGTCCATCAGCACTACGTCCGGACGGGCGGCAGCGACGATGCGCAAGGCGGCCGCGCCGTCGACCGCGGTGGCCACCACCTCGAAGCCGCGCTCGCCAAGGTCGCCGCGCTCGCCGAGGTCGCGGGCCACCCCGTCGCGCCACATCGGGTGGTCGTCGACCACCATGACCCGGATCACCGCCCGGGCGTCACCACGGCAGTCGGTCACCGCGCCACGCCGTGCCGGACGCGGGCCAACCGCACCTCCCACTCGGTGCCCCGCCCCGGGCCGGTATCCAGCGTCAACGTGGCGCCCAGATCGGCGACCCGGCCGCGGATCGAGCGCGACACTCCCATCCGGCCGTCATGCACCGCACCGACGAGCTGATCGCTGTCGAGGCCCGGGCCGTCGTCCCGGACGCTGAGCACCACTTCGTCGTCGAGATCCTCGACCAGTACCCACGACTTCGCCTCAGGACCGCCGTGCCGGGCGGTGTTGGCCAACGCTTCCCGGACGACGGCGACCAGCTCGTCGACATCGGCGGCGGGTAGTGGTACTGCGGTTGCGGGCGCTGACACTTCGACCCGGGGGCCAGCCAGTAGGCGCACCGCGCTGGCCAGGTCCTGCTCACCGGTAGCGCCCGGCGTCGCCGTCGAGAACAGGTACCGCAATGCCATCTCCTGCTCGCCCGCCAACCGCGCCAGCTCGCCGGCCTCCCCGTCGAGCTGGCCACTGCGGGCTCGCACTCTGGCCAGCACCTGCACCACGCTGTCGTGGACTGACCTGGCCAGCCGTTCGCGTTCGGTGGCGGCTGCCTCGGCGCGGGACGCCCTTCGAAGCTGTTCGCTCGCCCGCCGAGCTGCCGTCGCCGCGAGTCCCAGCACGAACCCGGTCCCCACTAGCAGGATCATGTCGCGAGCGAGGTCGACGCTGAAAAACCCGCGCACCCAGACGTCGACTACCGCGACGGCGACGCCGAACATCGCGCCGGCAGCCCCGCCGGCGTGCACCGCAACAGCGACCACCGGGCCGCTGGCCCACACCGTGGTGAGCAACGGCGTTCGCTGCGCGACTTCGGTGAGCTGCTCGGTGGACAGCACCAGCGCCGATGAACTCATCAGCGCCAGCGTCACCAGCAGGTCGATCACGATGGTAAGGGTGCGGCGGGTGCGGTCGTAGCTGTAGGCCAGGCAGGTCACCACAGTCCACACCGCGATCCCGGCAAGCACCGCCCAGCCCAGAGCTGGCCGGGCGAAACCGTGGTGGTGCACTGTGATCGCCGCGATCGCGAAAGCTGCCGTAATGGCCCGGAACAACACCACGCCCCGCCACAGCGGCATCATGATGTCGGTGCCCGCCGGCATGCCCGCGGATCATGCCAGTGCTCGCCTAACTAGCAGCTACTGGCCCCCGCCGCCAACCGGAAGCGCTCGAACTCGGCCACCATCGCCGGCAACGACCAGTGCGCGTTGAGACCGCTGGGGTTGGGCAGCGCCCAGACCAGAGTCGTTCCCCAGGCAGGTTGCGGTCCGACGGTGGCGTCGGGCGCGGCGAAGGCCACCCGGTATGCGGTGATCCCCACGATGCCCAGCGCGCACGGATGTAAGTCGCGCACGAGAGTGTGAAGGTGAGCCCCGCCGGCCACCAGCTCGGCTGGGCTCAGCTCGTCGGCCCGGGCGGTAGCCCTGGGCACGATGTTGGTGATCCCCACGCCGAGCGCGGGCAGCAGGTGTTGCTCGTCAGGCCGCAACCGGCGCGGAGTGAAGCCGGCGCCGTGCAGCGCCGGCCAGAACCGGTTGCCCGGCCGGGCGAAGTGCCGGCCGGTGGCGGCGGAGGTCAGGCCCGGGTTGATCCCGCAGAACAGCACCCGCAGCGGCGGGCCGTCCGGCCCCGGGAGCACGTCCGCAAGGACCCGTGAGTGGCGATGCGCCTCCTGGCTCACATTGCCACTCACGGATCGCGGACCTCTGGGTCGACGGGCACGTCGGCTGGGGGGAATGCGGAGCCCACGGCGCCGGAGTCGACGGCAGGATCGAGGTTACCGCTGATCAGCGCCCGGATACCAGCGTTCAGGACGGCGAGCAGTGGCACCGCCAGCAGGGCTCCGGCGATACCGGCGACCACCGAGCCGACTGCGACGGCCAGCACCACCGCCACCCCGTTGAGCTCGACGGCGCGGCCCATCAGCAGCGGTTGCATGACGTTGCCCTCCAACTGCTGCACGCAGATCACCACGGCGAGCACGATCAGCGCCGGCACCGGCCCGTTGGTCACCAGCACCACCAGCACCGCGACCACGCCGGAGACCACCGCACCGACCACCGGGATGAACGCCGCCAGGAATACCAACGCGGCCAGCGGCACCACCAGCGGGGCGCCAACCGCCACCAACCCGATCCCGATACCCAATGCATCCATCACTGCCACCAGCGCGGTGGCCCGGATGAACCCGACCAGAGAGCCGAATGCGCGCTGGCCAGCGATGTCGACCCGATTACGAACCGGGCGAGGCACCGCCCCGAGCAGGAAGCACCACATCGACCTGCCGCCGTAGAGGAAGTAGATCAACGTGAACAACGCCAGCACGGCACCGGCAAGGTATTGCCCGACCGTGAACGCGGTAGACAACGCGCCCGAGGTGATCGCATAACGGTTGTTGGCCACGGAGCGGCTCAGCGAGTCGAGCAGGTTCTGCAGGTTCACCGGCGGCAGCCCGAAGGGCGGGTGCTGCAGCCACACCCGGATCTGCTGGACACTGTTGGCGATCTGGATCTGCAGGGCGGGCAACCCGTTGATGAACGCCTGAATGACGACTCCGAGCAGCCCGCCGATCAGTGCGAGTCCGGTGACGAGGACCACCAGAGTGGCCACCCCCCTGGGCACCCGGCGCCTGGTCAACCAGTCCACTACCGGGCCCAACAACGCGGTCAGCAGCAAGGCCACCGCCACCGGGATCATCACCTGCCGCAAGGCGATCGCCACGTAGCCCAGCACGACGATCAGCCCGGCCACCGCCAGCACCCGCCACGACACCGCGGCCGCCACCCGCAACGGGTAGGGCACGGCAGCCGCCGCATCGCGGTTAGCCGAGCTCGGGCCCGGGCTCCGATTCACGCCGCCACGCTATCGTCCTTTCCGCGCCCTGGGCGCCCCATCGGTCCCATGGGCCCCAAGAGAGGGGCATGCGGGTGTTCTGCGTAGGTGCCACACCCGGCAATTACGAAGAGAAGTTGGAGCTAGTCGAAGGACTCGCCGGCGTCGGCTTTGGCGATCAGTGACGCGGGTGGGGTGAAGCGGGGGCCGTAGCGGTCAGCGAGTTCGCGCGCGCGGGCGACGAAGCCGGCCACGCCGCCGGGGTAGCCGTTGATGAACTGCACCACGCCGCCGGTCCACGGCGGGAACCCGATCCCCATGATGGAGCCGATGTTGGCGTCGGGCACCGAGGTGATCACACACTCGTCGAGGCACTTCACGGCCTCCAGCGCCTCGACGAACAGCATCCGCTCCTTCATGTCCGCGAACGGGATCGTATCCGGGCGAAACGGGCCGAAGTGTTCGGCCAGGCCGGCCCACAAGCGGGTGCGCCGGCCAGCGTGGTAGTCGTAGAACCCGGCACCGCCAGACCGCCCCGGGCGGACCAGCTCGAGCACCATCCGGTCGACGATCGCGTCAGCGGGATGCGGGGTCCAGGTACTCCCAGCGGCGGCCTCGACACCGCGCCGGGTCTGTTCACGGATCATGCGGGTCAGGGTCAGGCTCAGCTCGTCCATCAACTGCAGCACCGGCGCCGGGTAGCCGGCCTGCAAGGTGGCCTGCTCGATCGACGCCGGGGGCGCGCCCTCGGCGAGCATCGCGACACCCTCGTTGAGGACGGTGCCGATCACCCGGCTGGTGAAGAAACCGCGGCTGTCGTTGACGACGATGGGGGTCTTGCGGATCTGTTGCACCACGTCCACAGCGGCGGCCAGCGCCGCATCTGACGTCTGCGCGCCACGGACGATCTCCACCAGCGGCATCTTGTCCACCGGGGAGAAGAAGTGCAGGCCGAGGAAGTCGGCCGGGCGGTCCACTCCCGACGCCAGGTCGGTGATCGGCAGCGTCGAGGTGTTCGAGCACAGCAGTGCATCGGGATCGACCACGTCGAGGATCTCGGCGAAAACCTTCTTCTTCAGCGCCGGGTCCTCGAACACCGCCTCGATCACCAGGTCGCAGCCCTTCAGATCGGCGGCATCGGCGGTCGGGGTGATCCGGGCCAGTAGGGCATCGCGCTGCTCGGCCGTGGATTGGCCCCTGGACATGGCCTTGCCGAGCACCTTCTCCGAGTATCCCTTGCCCCGCTGCGCTGCCGCGAGATCCACGTCCTTGAGCACGACGTCCATGCCTGCACGGGCGCACGAGTAGGCAATGCCGGCGCCCATCATCCCGGCGCCGAGCACGCCGACCTTGCTGAAGGTGCGCTTGGGATAACCGTCGGGCCGGCTGCCGCCCTTGTTGATGTGCTGCAGGTCGAAGAAGAAGGCCTTGATCATGTTCTTGGCGACCTGGCTGGTGGCCAGGTCCATGAAGTAGCGGGTCTCGATCTGCAGTGCGGTGTCGAAGTCCACCTGCGAGCCCTCCACCGCCGCGCACAGGATGTGGTGCGGGGCTGGCATCGGCGCGCCCTTGAGTTGCTTGCGCAGGGTGGCTGGGAACGCCGGCAGCATCTGCGCCAACGCCGGAGTGGACGGTGTACCACCGGGGATCTTGTAGCCTGGGACGTCCCAGGGCTGCTGCGCCCGTGGGTGCGCCGCGATCCACTCGCGGGCCCGCGCGAACATCTCCTCGGGCGTTGCGACCACCTCGTCGACGATGCCGGTCTCCTTGGCCTGCGCTGGACGCAGCTGCTGGCCCCTTGTCAGCAGCTGCGTCAGCGCGGTCATCAGGCCGAGCATCCGCACCGTGCGGACCACCCCGCCAAGTCCAGGCAGTATTCCCAACGTCACCTCGGGAAAACCGATCTTGGTACTCGGGTTGTCCAGCGCGATGCGATGGTGGCAGGCCAGCGCGATCTCCAGACCACCGCCCAGCGCGGCGCCATTGATGGCGGCGACCACCGGTTTGCCCAGCTTCTCCAGCCGCCGCAGCTGGCCCTTGAGCAGGGCGATGTGAGCGGCGAACTCGCGGGCGCTCTCCGGGGTGACATTGCGTAGCGCGTTGAGGTCCGCGCCGGCGAAGAAGGTCTTCTTCGCCGAGGTGAGGATTACTCCGGTGATCGAGTCGCGCTCGGCTTCCAGGCGGTCTAGGGTCTCGGCCATCGCGGTGACGTAGTTGTCGTTCATCGTGTTCGCCGACCTGCCCGGGTCGTCCATCGTGAGCGTGACGATCCCGTTGGCATCAGCGTCCCAGCGAATCATTGCTACCCCTTACAGCCGCTCGATGATGGTGGCGATGCCCATGCCGCCGCCGACGCACAGCGTGGCCAGGCCGTAACGCAGGTCGCGGCGCTCCAGCTCGTCGATCAGCGTGCCCAGGATCATCGCGCCGGTGGCGCCCAGCGGGTGGCCCATGGCGATCGCGCCGCCGTTGACGTTGAGTTTGTCGTGCGGCACGTCCATGTCCCGCATGAAGCGCAGCACCACCGCGGCGAAGGCCTCGTTGACCTCCACCAGGTCGATCTGGTCCATCGTCATGCCGGCCTTGGCCAGCGCCTTGCGAGTCGCCGGTGCCGGACCGGTCAACATGATCGTCGGCTCCTCGCCGGTGACCGCGCCGGCCACGATCCGGGCCCGTGGGGTCAGCCCGAGATCCCGCCCGACCTGCTCGGAGCCGACCACCACCAACGCGGCACCGTCAACGATGCCCGAGGAGTTTCCGGCGTGATGGACGTGCTCGATGCGCTCCACCCAGTGGTAGCGCTGCAACGCGACGGCGTCGAACCCGGCCTGCTCACCGAGGTCGGCGAAGGACGGGGTGAGCGCACCGAGGGCCGCCATGGTGGTGTCCGGGCGCAGGTGCTCGTCACGCTCGAGGATGACGGCGCCGGTGCGGTCCCGCACCGGGACCACCGAGCGCTGGAAATAGCCATTGCTCCACGCCTTGGCTGCGCGGTGCTGGGATTCCACGGCGTAGGAGTCGACGTCGTGGCGGGTGAAGCCCTCGATGGTCGCGATCAGGTCCGCGCTGATGCCCTGCGGGACGAAGCGAGCCGCATAGGCAGTCTCCGGGTCCATCGCGATGGCGCCACCGTCGGAGCCCATCGGCACCCGGGACATTGACTCGACACCGCCGGTGAGTACCAGGTCCTCCCAGCCCGACCGGACCTTCATCGCGCCCAGGTTGACCGCTTCCAGGCCCGAGGCGCAAAACCGGTTGATCTGCAGCCCGGCGACGGTGTCCGGCAGCCCGGCGGCCAACGCCGCGGCACGTGGCAGGTCGCCGCCCTGGTCACCCACCGGGGCGACCACCCCGAGCACCATGTCGTCGATCCGCGCCGGGTCCAGGTTCGGGTGACGCTTGCGCAGCTCAGCGATCAACCCGGTGACCAGGGAGATCGGCTTGACACCGTGCAGTGCGCCGGTCGCCTTGCCCTTGCCCCGCGGGGTGCGCAGAGCTTCGTAGAGGAATGCTTCAGTCATGGCTCGCTCCGGATTGTGGAGTTGACGCTTCGGCACTGGCGGGAACGGATTCACGGATCGCGCGGTTGACGGCCAGCTGGAAATTGGTGACGACCCCGTCGACGGTGACCGGTTTGAGCTGCTCGAGCAGGGCGATCAGCCGGTCGCGCAGCTCGGGAGGGCGGCCACGCTCCCGGTACTCACGTAACACCGTGTTGTGGAACAGCGCGACCAACTCGGTGGCCAGCGCGCTGGTATGCGCTTCGATGATCTGCTTGGACGCCAGTTGCACCGCGAAATCCATTTCGGTGCCGAGCAGGCTCAGCCCGTAACTCAGCATTGCCGGGCTGGTGAGCGTCCAGGCATCAGCATCTTCGTCGCGCCGGATCACACCGAGCGTCACCAGCCGGGACAGCTCGTCGTCGTCCAGGACGCGCCCGGCACGAGAATCGAGCTCAGCCCTGCGGACAGTCTCTGGCTGCTCGGGCAGCCATGGCGCGAGCAGCGCGCGGTGCAGGGCGAGGTCCTCGGGTGAGCGGTCCAGCGGGATCCTGGCGAGGTAGCCCTCGATGGCCGCCAGCGTGAACCCCAACTCCTGCAGGTCGCGGATCAGCTGCAGGCGGGCCGCGTGGCACTCGTCATACCAGCCCAGCCGACCGCGCACCGCCGGCGGCGGGAGCAAGCCCAAACCGGTGTAGAAGCGGATCGTCCGCACACTGATCCCGGTGCGAGCGGCCAGCCCCGCGATGGTGAGCTCGTCAACCACCGAGCGCGCCTCCCAACGTGACAGTACTACTGTCGTAACAGTACCACTGTCACGCGGCTAGTCCGTGTCCACGCGTTCTCGCTCTTCGAGTAAGCGCCTGAGAATGCGCCCGGATGGGGACTTCGGAATCTCGTCGACGATCTCATGCTCGCTCCTCTTACTAGCGCGCGGGGCAACCGAAAGGTGGGAGGACCGGCAGTCGAACTCGGTATATGCGGGCCGCGCAGCTAATACTCATGGTGCTCGTGCTGCTCGAAGGCGTCCAGAGCTAGCATGAAACCTCTAGGTTAGTCAATCCCCTCAAAGCGACTTGGGCACCGCGAGTGCCATGGCCTCCCCGAGGAACTTTGAAAGAGGGCCGGCGCCGGAATCGGTCGCGCCCTCACCCCCAGTGCTGGGGTCGTCGGCTTTGAAGAACATCGACAAGACGGTGCGGGCTGGCAACAACTCGACGTGCTGCCGGTATACTTCGGCGAAACTCAGTGCATCAGACATAGCATTCCCCCCCAGGAATCTGCTGACTAAAGCCACCACTGTGCCTACCCATGGCGTCACGCGTCAATCGGTAGCCGGTACGTAACTCTGTGAATCATCGGTTCCGGTTTCCCGCGCGGACGGTACGCCCAGCCGCAGCTCGGCGCCGGTGACGACCGACCTGCGGTGGTACCTGACGGTGGCGCGCGCAGTTATGCGCGCACGTGACGGGATGCCTACTGAGCACGGTGCGCTTATCCCACAGATGTAGAACTCCTGCGCACTACCTCAGCTGAGGTAGTCGTCCTGCCGGGCCTGGGGTAGCCAGAAGATGATCTGTAGATGGGATGACCAGTGCACCGGAGTCCGGCAGTCTATGCGCAGTAAGCACTGGACCGTCGGATGATCTGCGGTCGCCCTAGCGAGGGAAGGGATGGTGAGCACAACCGTGGATACCGTTGCATTGCTCAAGGCGCCACAGGACTGCGAGCTCACCCCTATCGCGAATTCGATCTCAGTGCACAACGCAACTCCATGGAATGGTATCGCGACGCTGCGTCAGTCCGTTCTCAACCTTTCCGAAGCTAAGGCTGTAACTTCTCCTGGTAGCAGCGAGTCTCCCAGCCCCATCGACGACGACTTCGCCGTACTCGTTGCGGCTGCCGTCAACGGTGAGCGAGATGCCGTAGATCGGGTGCTCCGCCGGGTGCGGCCGCTGGTGCTGCGGTACTGCCGGGCTAGGGTCGGTGGCCAGGAGAAGACGTTCGCTTCGGCGGATGACGTAGCCCAGGAGATATGCCTCGCGGTGCTCACGGCCCTGCCGAATTACCGCGACCAGGGCCGGCCGTTTCTGTCCTTCGTGTACGGCATCGCCTCGCACAAGGTGGCCGACGCGCACCGCAACGCCGCGCGCAACCGCGCCGATCTGGTCCCAGAACTGCCGGACACTCCGGAGCTGACCGAGGGTCCGGAGGCGCAGGTGCTACAGAATGAGGTCACCGGACGGATGGCCAAACTGCTGCACAACTTGCCCGAACGGCAGCGCGAGGTGCTCATCCTGCGGGTGGTGGTCGGGATGTCTGCGGAGGAGACGGCCGAAGCCGTGGGCTCGACGCCTGGCGCGGTCCGAGTAGCGCAGCACCGGGCACTGAGCCGGCTGCGCAGCCTTTTGACCGCACGCACCGCCGTTGCAGCCCACCACGGCGCACCGTAGCGAGCTGCGCCTACGCTCTTGCACCGTGGCTGACTACCTGCCGACCGCGCCCTACCGTGGTACCCGGGACTTCTTGCCCGCGGAGATGAGTGTCCGGACTCAGGTTTTCCAGCGGCTTTATGACATGATCGAACGGTACGGCTACCTGCGCTACGACGGCCCGATCCTGGAACCAGTCGAGATCTACGAGGCGAAGTCCAGCCAAGAGATCGTAGAGCAGCAGCTGTACACCCTCACTGACCGCGGCGCGCGGCGACTGGCGTTGCGGCCGGAGATGACCCCGTCGGTGGCGCGGATCATCGCCGGCAACGCCGGCAAGCTCCCGTTCCCGGTGCGCTGGTACAGCCACCCGAACTGCCACCGCTACGAGCGTCCGCAGCGGGGCCGGGTTCGTGAGCACTGGCAGATCAACGTCGACATATTCGGGTCGGACAGTCCGTCGTGTGAGATCGAGATCTTCGAACTGATCCACGACATGATGGCCGGGCTGACCGCGTCGCCGGACATGTGGGTGCTCCGCGTCAGTGATCGGGTTCTGTTGAATGCGATCCTGACGACGATGGTCGAAGTCCCAGCCGATCAGGTCCGTCAGGTGAGCGCGCTCATCGACCGATGGGAGAAATATCCCCAAGACAAGCTGGCCCAAGAAGCCGCCGAGCTGGGTCTGACGGAAAAACAGTTCAATCGCCTGGGTGAGATCCTCGGCGCCGGCGATGCTCTGCTTGACGATCTCCCACGCGAGGCGCGCGAGCAGTCAATGCTGATGCGGGTCCTCGACACCAGCGCGCGAGATCTGGTCACGTTCGATCCGCTGATCGTGCGGGGATTCGACTACTACACCTCAACGGTCTTCGAGGTCTTCGACACCAACCCGGAGAATCGCCGCTCACTGTTCGGCGGCGGTCGCTACTCGAACCTGGTCGGACTGTTCTGCGCCGCGCAGATCCCCGGGATCGGTTTCGGGATGGGCGACGTCACGTTGATGGATTTCCTGGGCACCCATGGCTTGCTGCCCGCACCACGCAGCGAAGTCGATGTCGCGGTCATCCCGGTAGACGAGACGCTGGCGCAGGCCGCCCGCCAGGTCGCCCGCGGTCTGCGCCAGGCCGGCCTGCGGACCAGCACCCCGCTGGAAATAAGGAAGCTGGGCAAGGAACTCGCCAGGGCCAACAAGTCGGGGGCCCGCGTCGCGGTGATCGTCGGGCGCGACGAGTGGGCGGCAGGCGCGGTCACCATCCGCAACATGGTGACCGGCGACCAACAGCAGGTCCCCACCGACGCAGTCCTCTCGGTTGTCACCACCATGCTGGGCTAACAAGTCCAAGCACATGCTCGGGGCAATAGGCCAGCGTCCACGAGAGCACCGACCCCCCACCACTTCTTGTCGACCGGTTGTCGTGAACTCGACAACACGGACGTTTTGGTCGCTGAGAACGTCGGTCTTGTCGAGTTCACGGGGCATGGATACCGGCACACCCGCGAACTATTGCGCTGGAGTCGGCTCAACCTTCACGTCGGGAGGCTCAGAGCATTCTCAGCGGACCGTGTGTGGCAGACGAGAATGCCGCGACGGCTCGGCGCGACACTCTGACGGAGTGGCTGGGGTGACCCCTTGCGGGTCTGACATCACGTCCGGACGACTAGCTCCACGGTGTGCTCACCGGTGCGGTTCGCTCGCAGCCCGCCGCGTCGGATCGTCCGCGGCGAGCAGCCCGAACAGTGCCGAAGCCACCACCAGCCGGGCCCGCTGTGCCGGCCGCAGCGAACCCGCATCCAACGCTGCATAGAGCACACCGGTGTAACGAAGCAACGCGGGCAACGTCGGTGCGGCCCACAGGGCGGCGTTGCGTTCCAGCTCGCCGGACTGACGCTCGGACAGCCCCAGCGCGGCCAGGCCGGCAGGCGCGTCCCCGGCCAGCGTTACCAACTCGTCGATCAGTTTCGGCGAACCGGCGTCAGCTCGGGATAGGACAGTCCGTCAAGCGCGAGCGGCGGTCCGTCGTCCTCGGGCGCCTTGGTCTCTGACGGCGGTAGCAGGACCAGCACAGCCGGTGAGGCTAGACCTACGGTTAGCACACCGTAGCGTTCGAGTGGACATCAGTGAGCTGAGTTTACGGATTGGCGGCATGGCGGTCGACATCCCGGCGTAAGCTCTCGTCGACTACCATTGAACTCGCCCTCGCCGTTCGAACAGAAACTCATCACGAATGACGTCTCAGTCGCTGAACGACCACCTACTTGATGGACCGAACGAAAGGGCTTGCGCAGTGACATCCACTACGATGCCAATTATCAACCTTCCTTTTATCGCCCGCCAGCATCCTGAGTCCGCCAAGATCGAGACATCCACCCGCGACTGGGTCATGCGCTTTCGCTTAGCTCGCAGTGACGCTAGCAAAAATGGACTAGCCCAAAGCCGCTTCGGTGAGGCCGCTGCGTACGGTTATCCCGACGCGCCACTGCCGGAGGCGGAACTGGCGGCCGGCTGGTTTGCCTGGCTGTTCTTCGTCGACGACCACCACGAAGAAGGGGCCGACGGATCCGCCCAGGATTGGGCTGACGTCACCGAAGCCGTCCGCGGAGTGCTTGAACTGGGTCTGCCGACCGGTCCGCTCGCCGACACACCGCTGATACAGGCACTTGCCGACCTCTCCCATCGTTTCAACGCGCGGGCCTCGCCCGCCTGGAAAGAGCGCTTCAATCGGCACCTGATGGGCGTCATGGCGGGCGGCCGACATGATATCCGGCTCCGTGAAGGCGGCATCCCGCTGCCACTCGCCGAGTATATCCCGCTCCGGCGGGAGGCAAGCGCCGTACTGACCTGCTTCGACGTCATTGAAATCTGTGTGCATACCGAAATCCCAGACCAGATCTACCACTCGCAGGTTTTCCAGGAGATCGTCCTTGCCGGTGCAGATCTTTTCTCCTGGGTCAACGATCTGTACTCATTGGACAAGGAAATTGCCTGCGGCATCGTGTCCAACCTGATCCTGGTGCTGCAATACGAACGGCACCTCAGCCGGGAACAGGCGTTCATCGCCGCATGCGCGCTCATAAGTGACCGGGTGAACGACCTCCTCGCGGCCGAGCAGCGCCTGCCCGAGCTGATCGACTCCCTGAATCTCGACACCGCCACCCAAGCAGCGATATACCGCTATGTGACCGGCATCCGCGACTGCATCGCCGGATCTAACCAGTGGCATGCCCACAGCACCCGCCGCTATCAGAAGACCGCTGGCGTGGGTGACCGCGCTGGTGGGTGACGTGTGTTTGAGCGGCGCCAGGTCCGTCGGGTGAGCCGACACTGCCTGAGCTTCGGCAGGCACTGTGGCCCGGCGATGTACAGCAGTAGACCATGTGGCTGATGAGCAATCATCGCCTCTCACCAAGAGTGATGAGAGCTTGCGGGTAAGTCGCCCACCTTTGGGCGACTTACAGGTTTGGCATGTACTGCTAACATCAACATATTAGAAACATCCGAACAGCTGTTTCTTAGGGGGCACGGGTCGGCGCGCCCCACGGCGTTTTCCTGAGCAATCCAAAAATGTCACCCTCAATTCTCGATCGGTGGACATTATTTCTCAGCCCGAATATCCGCCTGAGGCGCCGGTAGTTTATTCGAGGTGGCGACTGTACAGTCCGTACGTTAATTTCCACGCGACTGTTGAGACATACGATGACCAGCGCTGTTAGCCTATTCTGCCCGGTGGGCAGCAACCGGCATCTCGTGCCGGGACGCGCCCGGCAACTCGCTCTCTTGCGCGCCGAACAGCAACGGAGCACACTCGGTGAACTAAGAGTGGCGCTGGTTCTCGGCGACCCCGGGCTGGGAAAAACGCGGCTCGCGGCCGAACTGGTACCTCGCCGCGATGAGTTCGCCGTCAGGCTGATCGCGCACAAATGTCTCTTCACGGGTATTCCGCCCCTTGGTCCCTGGGTCGACGCGCTTAATCTGCATGAGGGTGGCGTGGACCCTGATCGAGTCTGCCGCGTATGCGGGAGCGGGCTTGGTGGTCTACCTGCGCTCGTGCGCCGTGCCGATATCACCCACGACGCGGCTTCGTGCGCGGAAGCACTTCGCTACCACTTCGTCGAGTGGATCCCCGGCCTGCTCGCCACCGCTAGTAAAGACCGGCCCATCGTCGTGATTCTCGACGACGCTCACCGCAGCGACGATGCAGTGTGGGAAATGCTGCTGCGGCTCGCGCGGGACTGTAAAAGCAGTCGCCTGTTCGTACTCGCCACTGCCCGGCCGGCAGAGCTGGCCAGGAACCGGACGGCCCTTGCGGTGCTGCATGCCCTGGAGCAGGAAGCACGGATACACCGCGTTGCGCTCGCACCGCTATCCCGGCAGGACATCTGGGAGCTGACGGCATACACCCTTCGGCAAGACCGTGTGCCGCCAGCGCTGGCGGACTGGTTGGTGGCTCGCGCTCAGGGCAACCCCCGGTTCGCTGTGGGGCTGCTGGATGCATTGATCGGGTGTGACGCAGACTTCCAGGCGCCGGCCTTGGGCCGGATTCCGGAGCGACTGGCCCGATGGATACGCAGCGAGATAGCGCAACTCGACCCGTCGGCCCTGGCCCTCCTTGAGCTGCTCGCTGTTGCCGGCCACCCGGTGGATCCAGACGACCTCGCCCGGATCTCCGGGTCGCCGATCGAGGACGTCGCGGTGGCCCTGGAGCAGCTCGCCCGTGCCGGCACGGTGGTCGAGCAGCAGCGTGCGGGATCCCTTGGCTACACGCTCGCCCACGTGCTCACCCGGGAAGTGCTGTACACCGGCATCGGTGCCGCCAGGCGGCGGGTGTTGCATCGGCAGGTGGCCGCGACGCTGCTTGAGTCCGGACGGATGGAGGCGGCCGCATCGCATTACATTCGCGCAGCGCAGGCAGGGGACGGCGAGGCGATCGTCGCGCTGATCGAGATCGTCCGGCGAGCCCACCAGCGCGGGCTGAGTTCCCTTGAGTGGCAGACCATCTCGACATTGCAGGATCTCCTGCCGGCTGGCGATGAGCGCTGGTGCGAGGTGTTCAAGGCGTTGGGTCCACGGACGAATTGGGGCATCGTCGATCGGACCGAGCACTATGTGGCGGATATCTCAGCAGTACAGCGGATGCGGCATGTGCTCCCCAGGGTGGGCGACCTGCAACGGCAAGCCGACGTCCGGTTGTGGCTCGCGGGTTTGCTCGCCTACGGGGCGGGTGACGTCGATGCGGGCACACGGGAGTGCCAGCAGGCCGCCGCCCTCTGCCAGCAGGCCGGCTGCCACGCCGCAGCTCGATCAGCTGGGATCGAGTTGGCCAAGATTCGCGGATGGGCCGGTGACCTGCGCGGCGAAGAGGTGGCGGCGCGACGGCTGTTGAGCGAGGCAGAACGCGACGGCGATCAACGAGGGATCGCGGAGGCACTCGGGGCGTTGGGGCACACTCTCGGCTGGCAAGGCCGTTTCGAGGCGGCCGAGAACGTGCTCCTGCGTAGCGTCGAGATGGCTACCGCAACGGTGCACTTGTCGTGGATGTCGCAGAGTCTGGCCCTGCTCGCTTCCCTGGATGCCTGCCGGGGCCACCTGGTCTCCGCACGCACCCGGTGCGCCCAGGCCGCCGCGTCCAGCCCACCCGGTGACCCGATGATCGGACGTTGCAGCGAGTTCATCGAGCTGCTTGCCGGGGATCTGACCATGGCACAAGCGCATGCACGGCAAGCAGACCGCCGCGAGCCAGCGGATCGCATCCGTGTGCCGGTCCGGCTGGCGGCCCGTGCGGCGATGGCTGCAGCGGAGCGGGGCGAGCTCACCGAGGCTCGCTGGCACCTCAACTGCATGACGTGCATCGACAGCGGGGCCCTTGGAATTATTGAACCGTTGTACTGGTGGGCCAAGGGAGTAGTGGCCAGGGCCGAGGGCCGGTTGACCGCTGCGGCCGTCGCGCTCCAGCGTGCGGTCGACCGCTACTCGGCGATGGGCGCCTATGCCCTGAGAGCGTTTGTTCTCGCGGATCTGGCCGAGGTCACGGTGATGGTCGGCGATGGCGACGCTGCGGCCAGCGTCGCGCAATGGGCCGAGGACAACGCCCGCTGCACCGGCGCGCCCATCCACCAGGCGCTACATCTGCTGACCACGGCGTGGGCACTGATTGGACGGGGTCACCAGGCGCCGGCGGCGCGAGCCGCGTTGCGTGCGGTCGATGACTTCAGCGATCGCGGATATGTGCTCTTGGCGGCGCGTGCCCGCGTCGCCTACGCAGAAGCGATCCAACGATCTGATCGCGGCGCGGCCGAGGAATCGTTGCGCGAGGCGGCCGACGCATTCGACGCATGCGGAGCCATGGTGCGGCATCAGCAGGCTTGCTCGCAGCTCCGGCAACTCGGGTCAGACCGACGGTGCACCGCGCGCCCCGCACCCGGCCCAGGGTCGCTTACCAGACGCGAGCGGCAGGTCGCCGAGCTGGCCGCGGGTGGCTACACGGCCTCACAGATCGCCGCCCGGCTGTACATCGGTGTGCGCACCGTCGAAACCCACCTCGCCCGCGGCTACCGCAAGCTCGGAGTCACCTGCAAGCAACAGCTGGTGCGCCGCGCCGCGGAGTTCGGGTTCACGCCGGGTCCGTAGTTTCTACGGACC
>JAICHZ010000006.1 GCA_025924655.1 Pseudonocardiaceae bacterium
CGAAGAAGGCCGGGCGCTGGCCCGGCTGCGGGCCGATGTCGGCATGGTCTTTCAGCAGTTCAATCTCTTCGCCCACAAGACGATCGCGGAGAACGTCGAGCTCGCTCCGGTGCGGGTCCGCCGGATCAGCAAACCCGAAGCACACCGGGCTGCGATGCAGCTACTCACCCGGGTCGGCATCAGCGATCAGGCCGACAAGTACCCCGCACAGCTCTCCGGCGGTCAGCAGCAGCGCGCCGCGATCGCCCGCGCGCTGGCCATGCATCCGAAGGTGATGCTTTTCGACGAGCCGACCTCCGCACTGGACCCCGAGATGGTCCAGGAGGTGCTCGACGTGATGACGTCGCTGGCCGGCGAGGGCATGACCATGCTGGTGGTCACCCATGAGATGGGATTCGCCCGCCGCGCCGCGCATCGGGTGGTGTTCATGTCCGATGGCGAGATCGTCGAGGACTCGGTGCCCGATCAGTTCTTCACCGCGCCGCGCTCCGTTCGCGCCAGGGATTTCCTCGGCAAGATCTTGACCCATTGACAACCGAAGCAACGAACGGAGTGGCAGATGAAGCTGCGCGGCGTGGTGGTCGGCCTGCTGTTAAGCAGCCTCGTGCTGGTCGCCTGCGGTCGGGAAACCTCCCCGGGAGCAACCAGCGCCAAGGTTCCGGTGCCGAGCCTGGCGCAGAACGTCACTGTCCAGGGCTCGCCCACCTTTGCGCGGATGACCCAACGCGGCACGGTCGTCATCGGGGTCAAAAACGACCAGCCCGGGCTGGGTTACTTGAACCCGAAGACCAATAAGTATGAGGGCTTCGACATCGAGATCGCCCGGCTCATCGCGGCCAATCTCGGGTTCGATCCACAATCCAAGATTGAGTACAAGGCGATCCCGTCCGCAGCCCGCGAACAGGCGATCAGCAACGGACAGATCGACTACTACGTCGGCACCTACACGATCAACGATGCCCGTAAGAAGCAGATCTCCTTCGCCGGCCCGTACTTCATCGCGGGCCAATCGCTGCTGGTCAAAGCCGACGACAAGTCGATCACCGGTCCGGAAACGCTCAAGGGTAAGCGGGTCTGCTCGGCCACCGGATCGACGCCCATCCAGCGGGTCCGGCAACAAGGCCTCACCGACCAGATCGTCGAGTTCCAGACCTACTCGCAATGCGTGGATCAGCTGCTCGCCGGTCAGGTCGATGCCGTGACCACCGACGACGCCATCCTCAAGGGCTACGCGGCGCAGGATCCCCAGCACCTTAAGGTGGTCGGTAAGCCGTTCTCGCAGGAGCCCTACGGTGTGGGTCTGCCGCTGACCGACAACGCCTTGCGAGCCAAGGTCAACGATGTTCTGGAAGCCGCCGCCAAGGACGGCACCTGGACACAGATCTACAACGGGACGCTCGGAGCCTCCGGTTCGACCGCGACACCCCCAGCGGTCGACCGTTACTGATCGTCGGCGTCCTCAGTGATCGAACTGCTCTTCGATAACCGCGACCTGTTCATCACAGGGTTCCTGCACACGATCTTGCTCTTCGTTCTGGCCGGCCTTGGCGCGCTCGTTCTGGGCACGCTGCTCGCCGCGATGAGGGTCAGTCCGGTGCCAGCATTGCGGCTGCTGGGCACCGGATACGTCACGATTTTTCGGAACACTCCGCTGACGCTGGTGTTCTTCTTCTTCGCCTTCGCCTATCCCCGCCTGCAGCTGGTAGACGTCTCATTTTTTACCCGGGCTGTGCTGGCCCTTGCCATGTACACCGCGGCGTTCGTGTGTGAAGTGGTGCGGTCCGGCATCAATACCGTTGATGTGGGGCAGTTCGAGGCTTCGCGGGCATTGGGTTTCACGTTCAGCCAGACCCTCACCACGGTCGTCGTCCCGCAGGCCATCAGGTCCGTGGTACCACCGATGACCAGCGTGCTCAACTCACTGCTGAAGAACACCACGATTGCGGCCGGCTTCTCCGTTCTCGAGGCAGGGCAGATCACCCCGGCGCTGTCCGAGCGGGGCGCTCCGCTGCTCATCGGCATGTTCTGGATCGCGGTCGGATTCGGAATCCTCGTCGCCCCGCTGACCGCCACGCAGCGCGCCCTGGAGAAGCGGTGGAGCGTGGCTCGATGAGTTCAGCGCTCTACGACCTTCCCGGTCCCCGGGCCCGGGTCCGGAACCAGGCGTTCGGTGTGCTGGCCATCCTCTGCATCGTCGCGCTCTTCGGCTTCGTCGGCTACCGCTTCTGGGCGACCGGTCAGTTCGAGAGCCCGAAGTGGGAATGGCTGCTCTATAAGGATCTTCAGTTGCAGCTCGTCGCGGCGCTGGGCGCCACCCTGGGTGCGTTCCTCGTCGCGGCACTGCTGGCGCTTGCTTTCGGGTTGTTGTTTGCCGTCGCGCGGCTGTCTGAGCATTGGTGGTGGCGTACACCGGCGTTCGCGATCGTCGAGCTCTTCCGGGCGATCCCGCTAGTCGTGATGATCTTCTTCCTGTTCTATGCGGCACCGCAGGCTGGGATCAATCTCGGTGTTTTCTGGTCGCTGGTGGTGAGCTTGACGCTCTACAACGGCTCCGTGCTCGCCGAAATATTCCGGGCCGGGATGCAGTCGGTGCCGCGCGGCCAGCGCGAGGCCGCATACGCACTGGGCCTGCGCAAGAACCAGGTGATGCGGGCGGTGCTGCTGCCCCAAGCGATCCAGGCCATGCTTCCGACGATCGTGAGCCAGCTGGTGGTGCTTTTGAAGGACACTGCACTGGGGTTCCTCATCACTTATCAGGAACTGCTCAATGAGGCTCGCTACCTCGGCAGTCTCACCGAGTTCGGACGCCCGATCATTCCCACGGCACTCGTGATAGGCGCGGTATATATCACGCTGTGCACAGCGCTGTCCGCGTTGGCCGGTTACCTCGAACGGCGCAGTCGGCGCACCGGTCGCGCGCTGCCGATCCCGGATGCGCCCCTGGTGACCGCGGAGCTCGCCGCGTAGGCAGTGCGGTGATCTCCACCGCGAGCAGCGCGTAACCCAACGTCAGCGCCCGGCGGCCACTCGACCGATCCGGCGCAGCGCGACATCTGCGGCGCAGAGCTGGCCGAGCACGCTGAGCGGGCGCAGCAGCATCGCGTCCAGCTCGCCGCTGCGGATAGGTCCGGGAGCCGGTCCAGTTGGCCGACGACCAGGTCGGCCAGCCCGAAACCCACCGAGGCGACCTGGCCGAACAGCACCAGGATCGCCAGGAGGTCGGCGCCCTGCGCGAGGGCCTGGCGGCGACGTTGGCAGCGCCAGGGTGAAGGCCAACCCGCCGATCACCACCGGCACGGCGAACCGGGTGAGCATCGCGAACCCAGCGCGTCCGACGTCCTCGGCGAGCAGCGCGCCGAGCGCCTAGAGTCGTCGCCGTGCGCAGGCAACCGGTGACCCCTGGTCCGGTCTCCCAGTTCCGGTCGATCTTGTACGTTATGCGCCAGCGCGGATGGCTGCGGCTGCGCCGGGTCGGTTGCCTGCTGATCATGTTCTTGATCGTCGTGATGGCAACGTCGTGGGTGCTGAGCCGGGCCGTCAACGGGGTGACCGATCGGTTCCGCGAACATCCCTCCCCGGTGGCGGGCAGTCCCTTTGACACCGTCGCCCCAGCACGCCCGGCAAGCAGCGGATCACCGACTATCGACCGGATCGCCCGACGCGGCAAGCTCATCGTGGCTATCGGGGAAAAGCCTGGGCTGGCGCGCCGCTCGCCCGATTCGGGCGGATACACCGGCTTCGATATCGCGATGCTTGATCTGATCGCCCATGACCTGGGAGTGGATCCCGACCGCACCAGCTTCAAGCCGCTGAGTGGGGGAAGCCGGGAAGCGGCGCTGGGCCGCGGCGAAGCTGATCTCGCGCTCGGCGGTTACGAGATCACCGCAGCGCGCAGCGCCGAGGTGGGCATCGCGGGTCCCTACTTGGTATTGGGAAGCACCGAATACGGCATCGGCCTGCCGCCGGGCGACCCGGTGCTGCGCGAACGGGTCACCGCGGTGTTGCGGCGCGCGATCGACGACGGCACCTGGGCGCGGCGCTACGCCGAAGACCTCGGCACTCCGGTACCCAACCCCCCGCTGCTGCGCTGACCTACTTCTGGTTGCGCCGGAACAGCCGGATCAGTGGGTCGAAGCGGAGATCCACCACCCGCTCCTTCATCGGAATCAACGCATTGTCCGTGATCTTGATGTGCTCCGGGCAGACCTCGGTGCAGCACTTGGTGATGTTGCAGAATCCCAGGCCGTGCTCGTCCTGCGCAGCTCGCTTGCGGTCCACACCTTCCTCGTCGGCGGCGTCCAGCGGATGCATGTCCAGTTCGGCGATGCGCATGAGAAAACGCGGCCCGGAGAAGTTTCCCTTGTTCTCCTCATGATCACGGATCACGTGACAGGTGTTCTGGCACAGGAAACATTCGATGCATTTGCGGAATTCCTGCGATCGCTCCACATCCACTTGCTGCATCCGGTACTCGCCAGGCTCCACGCCTTTCGGCGGCATGAACGACCGCACCTCGCGTGCCTTGCGATAGTTGTATGACACGTCCGTGACGAGGTCGCGGATGACCGGGAAAGTCCGCAGCGGTGTGATGGTCACCGGCAGTTGCGGCGGCAACGTCGACATCCGCGTCATGCACAGCAGTCGCGGTCTGCCGTTGATCTCAGCGCTGCACGATCCGCACTTGCCCGCCTTGCAGTTCCACCGCACCGCGAGGTCGGGAGCCTGGGTGGCCTGCACCCGGTGGATCACGTCGAGGACCACCTCGCCCTCATTGACCTCCACATCGAAGTCGACCAGGTCCCCGCCGTCGCTGTCACCCCGCCACACCCGGAAATGCCGCTGCTTGCCCATGTCAGTCCGTCCCTCCGGGGAGCTCATCAGCGGTGAAGTACTTCTTCAGCTCATCAAGCTCGAACAGTCCGCTGAGATCCGCGCGCATCGGCACCTGTTCCTGGTGTTCGACGCGAACGCTGCCGTTAGTGTGCTGCGAGCACACGAGCAGGACATGGCGCCAATCCGCATCCATCGCCGGGTAGTCGTCCCGGGTGTGGCCGCCCCGGCTTTCGGTGCGCTCCAGCGCGGCACGTGCGACACACTCACTGACCGCCAGCAAGTTGCGAAGGTCCAGGGCAAGGTGCCAACCGGGATTGAACTGGCGGTGGCCTTCCACCACAACGTGTTGGGCGCGCTGACGCAGTCCGTCGAGCTTCTTCAGCGCGAGTTGTATCTCGTCTGCTGTTCGGATGATGCCGACGAGGTCGTTCATGGTCTGCTGGAGCTCCTGCTGCAGCAGGTAGGGGTTCTCGGCATCGGCGCTGTGCTCTGCACGGAACGGGCTGATCGCCCGCTGCGCCGCAGCGTCGACGTCGGTCTCGCGGACGGTCGGCCGCCGCGCGCCGAGGGAGTCGACGTAGGTGGCAGCCCCGAGGCCAGCCCGGCGACCGAACACGAGCAGATCCGACAACGAGTTGCCGCCCAACCGGTTGGAGCCGTGCATCCCGCCGGCGACCTCACCGGCGGCGAACAGACCGCGCACCGAGGCCGCTGCGGTGTCCGGTTCGACCTGCACGCCACCCATCACGTAGTGGCAAGTGGGGCCGACCTCCATGGGTTCGGCGGTGATGTCGACGTCGGCCAGTTCCTTGAACTGGTGATACATCGAGGGAAGCCGCTTCCTGATCACCTCAGCAGACAACCGGGTGGACACGTCGAGTAGAACGCCGCCATGCGGCGATCCACGGCCGGCCTTGACCTCGGAGTTGATCGCGCGGGCAACCTCGTCCCGAGGCAGCAGTTCCGGCGGCCTGCGGTTGTGTTCCGGATCGTCGTACCAGCGGTCTGCTTCCTGCTCCGATGTCGCGTACTGATCCTTGAACACCTCAGGGATGTAGTCGAACATGAACCGCTTGTTCTCGGAGTTGCGCAGCACCCCTCCATCACCGCGAACTGACTCGGTGACCAGAATTCCCTTCACGCTCGGCGGCCACACCATTCCGGTGGGGTGGAACTGGACGAACTCCATGTTGATCAACGCGGCGCCGCACCGCAGCGCCAGCGCGTGTCCATCCCCGGTGTACTCCCAGGAGTTGCTGGTGACCTTGAAAGCTTTACCGATGCCGCCGGTGGCCAGTACCACCGCAGGCGCGTCGAACCGGACGAAGCGGCCGGTCTCGCGCCAGTAGCCGAATGCCCCGGACACCGCGTCGGCGTCGGTGAGCAGGTCCGTGATCGTGCACTCAGCGAAAACCTTGAGGTTTGCCTCATAGTCGCCGTGTTGAGCGAAATCATCCTGCTGCAGCGAGACGATCTTCTGCTGCAGGGTGCGGATCAGCTCCAGGCCTGTGCGGTCACCGACATGCGCCAGCCGGGGGTACTCATGCCCACCGAAGTTGCGTTGGCTGATCTTACCGTCCTTGGTGCGGTCGAACAGTGCACCGTAGGTCTCCAGCTCCCATACCCGTTGCGGTGCTTCCTTCGCGTGCAGCTCGGCCATCCGCCAGTTGTTGAGGAACTTGCCTCCCCGCATGGTGTCGCGAAAATGGACCTGCCAACTGTCCCGTGGGTTCGCATTGCCCATCGATGCCGCGATGCCCCCCTCGGCCATCACGGTGTGGGCTTTGCCGAACAAGGATTTGCAGACAACAGCGGTGCGCTTGCCCAGCTCGCGGGCCTCGATCGCAGCGCGCAGCCCGGCGCCGCCCGCGCCGATCACCACGACGTCATAGTGGTGCCGCTCGATCTCGCTCATAGGTAGGTGTTCTCTCGTTTAGTTAACAGGCTCGTGTTTAACAGGCCCAGGTTGATCGGCACGGTCAGTTGAACAGGCGTAGGTCGGCTACCCAGCCCGCCGAGACAGCCATGATGTAGAAGTCCGTGAGCATCACCGTGATCAGCGACGTCCAGGCGAACTGCATGTGCCGTCCGTTGAGCTTGGACAGCTTCGTCCACAACCAGTACCGCACGCGATGCTGGGAGAAGTGCTTGAGCCGCCCTCCGAAGATGTGCCGGCAGGCGTGGCACGACAGTGAGTACAACCACAGCATGGTGACGTTGACCAGCAGGATCAGCGAGCCCAGGCCAACTCCGAAACCGCCGGCGGCGGGGAAGAACGCCAGCACCGCGTCATAGGTATTGATCAACAGCAATAGGCTGGCAAGGTAGAAGAAGTACCGATGCAAATTCTGCAGGATCAGCGGAAAGCGGGTCTCCCCGGTGTACTTCTTCGCCGGCTCCGTCACCGCACATCCCGGCGGCGACTGGAGAAACGCCCGGTAACCAGCCTTGCGGTAGTAGTAGCAGCTAGCTCGGAACCCCGCGAGGATCGGAAAGATCAGGATCGGTAGCGGCAACGCCAGGGGGAACGCGGGCAAGAACGTGCCTAAATGCGACGAGCCCAGTGCGCACGAATCGCTTACGCAAGGCGAGTACAACGGGGTGAGGTAGTGGTAGGCGCCGACCCAGTAGTCAGCCCGCATGAACAACCGGACCGTCGTGTAGATGATGAAGGCCCCGAGCACGATGGCCGTCACCAACGGTGACACCCACCATCGGTCGGTGCGCAGAGTCCGTGCGGCGATCGCTACCCGACCGGACTGTGCCCGACCAGGTGGCGCAATCCCCGATGGCGGGGGCGATGAGGTGGTAGTCATGACGTCGATTCAGGTCAGGGGCAACAGGCCAGCGTGGTCAGTTCAGCCTGCGGCGGCAGCCGCCGTTCAGCAAATCGCCCCCTGGCCAGCGGCGCATACGGGCGATAACTCACAGTAAGCCGCCGCCGTGCCACGCGTCCAAGACATGGTGGCGCTGGTATCAATAGCGATAGGCTATGGACGTGCAGCTCCAGCAACTGGTGTACTTCCTGGCCGTCGCTCGGACCCGGCACTTCACCCGGGCCGCCGAGCTCACGCACGTCGCCCAACCGTCGCTGAGCAAACAGATTCAGTGCTTGGAGCGGGAACTGGGCAGTGAGCTGTTCCATCGAGCCCGGGGAAACGTGACACTCACTCCAGCCGGAGAGGTCCTTGTCCCCTTTGCCAAGCGAATCCTGGCCGACGTCGAAACCGCCCGGTTGCAGGTACACGAGCTCGCCGAGCTTCGCCAGGGGCGGCTGCGGCTGGGTGCCACCCCGAGCCTGTGCACCGGACCGCTGGCCCATGCACTCGCCAGCTTCCGCCTCCGCTATCCCGGCATCCAACTCATCATCGATGAGAGCGGCTCCCGCGACCTGGTGCGGCAACTCGCCGAAGGAGCCATCGACCTGGCGATGATCACCTCGCCGGTGCATCGAGGAGATCCCACCCTGGATACCGTCCCTATCCTGCGCGAGCAACTAACCGTTGCCGTGTCGCGCAGCATGTACCTCGGCTTCGACTCGTTCCGCATCGCGGACCTCCGAGACCGCCCGCTGGTGATGTTCCGGGAAGGCTACGACCTCAGGTCGATGACCCTCACGGCCTGTCAGCGCGCTGGTTTCCAACCACGCTTCGCCATCGAGGGAGGCGAGATGGACGCGGTGCTCAGCTTCGTCGAGGCCGGAATCGGGGTCGCCGTGGTCCCCAGCATGGTTCTCCCGAGCCGCCCCAAACTTCGTGGCGTCCCGTTCGTACCTCCGATTCCGATCCGGACAATCGCGCTTGCGCACCGCACCGACGTGCGCCCAACCCGAGCCGCTGAGGAGTTCCGCCGCACGCTGATGCAACTCCTCGGCAGCTCGCACGCACAGGGCGACCTTCCTGCCGGGGTGGAGTACATCGCCCCTGCCGAACCCTGCAGTGGTCAGTCGGGCTCGACTTCACTGTCGTGATCTTGGCTGTCGTGATCTGGGCCGAGTTCACCGCGCACGACCCGCCAAGCCAGCCCCTCTGAATAGCCCTTCCGGGCCAGCATCGCGCCCAGTCTGCGCGCCAAGGAGGTTCGGTCCCGCACGGTGGTGGTGCGTAGCTTGCGTTGGACCAGTTCGCGGGCCCGCTGCTCCTCATCCTCGGGTCGCACCCCCGCCATCGCGTGGTCCGCGATTTCGCTCGGCACTCCTTTGCGTTGGAGCTCGGTGCGCAGCGCTCTGCGGCCCAGGCCACGGTAGCGGTGCGCGGAGTGCACCGTCGACTCGGCGAAGGCGGCATCGTCGATCAGGCCTACTTCCCCGAGACGGTCGAGCACCGGCTCGCCGACCTCCTCGGGAATCCCGCGCTTATTCAGTGCATCGGCCAGCTCCGCGCGGCTGCGCGGCCGCGCCGTAAGCAACCGCAGGCAGATCCCCTGTGCCCGCGCTGCGGGACCCATCTCCCAGGTATCTGGGGAGTCTTCCCCCGCGGAGTCGCTGGGCCCGGCACGACGTTCGCTCATCACAGCCACTGGCGCCTCGGTACGGGTCGGGGACATCAGAAGTCCACCGGGGCTGGCACGGTCTGGTCGTTGTCCAGCTTGGCCCCGATGCCGAGTTTATCCTTGATCCGCTTCTCGATTTCGGCAGCCATGTCCGGGTTGTCGCCGAGGAACTTGCGGGCGTTCTCCTTACCCTGACCCAGCTGATCGCCCTCGTAGGTGTACCAAGCACCCGACTTGCGGACGATTCCCTGCTCTACACCCATATCGATCAGCGAGCCTTCCTTACTGATTCCGTGACCATACAGAATGTCGAATTCCGCTTGTTTGAAAGGAGGCGAACATTTATTCTTCACTACTTTGACGCGGGTCCGGTTGCCTACTGCGTCCGAGCCGTCCTTGAGCGTCTCAATCCGGCGGATGTCCAACCGTATGGAGGCGTAGAACTTCAACGCCTTGCCGCCGGTGGTGGTCTCGGGGGAGCCGAAGAAGACCCCGATCTTCTCCCGGAGCTGGTTGATGAAGATCGCGGTGGTACCTGAGTTACTCAGCGCACCAGTGATCTTTCGCAGCGCCTGGCTCATCAGCCGGGCCTGCAGGCCGACGTGCGAGTCGCCCATCTCGCCTTCGATCTCCGCCCGTGGCACCAGGGCTGCCACTGAGTCGATGACCACGACGTCGAGCGCTCCGGAACGGATCAGCATGTCTGTGATCTCCAGCGCCTGTTCCCCGGTGTCGGGTTGGGAGACCAGCAAGGCGTCGGTGTCCACGCCGAGCGCTTTCGCGTAGTCAGGATCCAGCGCATGTTCGGCGTCGATG
Source organism: Pseudonocardiaceae bacterium (assembly GCA_025924655.1). GTDB lineage: Bacteria > Actinomycetota > Actinomycetes > Mycobacteriales > Pseudonocardiaceae. Next base: position 10,141 of record JAICHZ010000006.1, read on the forward strand.
AACGCGGCGATCCCACCGGCCCGCTGAGCGTTGGCCACCGCGTGCAGCGCGACCGTCGTTTTTCCGGAGGACTCCGGGCCGTACACCTCGACGATCCGGCCGCGGGGCAGGCCGCCGATGCCCAGCGCCACATCCAAGGCGATGGAGCCGGTGGGGATCACCTCGATGGGCGCGCGGCCCTCGTCGCCCAGCCGCATCACCGAGCCCTTGCCGTGCTGCTTGTCGATCTGGGCCAAGGCGATCTCGAGCGCCTTCTCCCGGTCCAGTCCTAGTGCCATCTGACGGCCCACCTCGCTGATCGGTTCTTCTGGGTCGGCGCCGACGCTAAGCGATAGGTCTGACACTTCGCGGCGACACACGCCGGATCTGTGGACAGGGCTCCGGCTGTGGACAACACCTTAGGCGAACACGTGTTCGACGTCTGGAGCGACACGCCGGTGTGCGATCCTGACGCGCCCACCGGCGCCAGGCAGTAGCCGACCGGTCAGCGCCGCTCTTCGGGGACGTCGAATGCGGCGCACACCACGGCCCATATCCGCTTGGTGTCAACCCCCGCCTCCAGCGCCGCGTTCACCGTCCGACCGCCGAGCTCGGCGAACACATGATCATGTGCTAGTGCGGCTGCCCGGGCCGGGCCGAATTCCTCGTCCATCCGCTGCCGGAAGTGGGTTATCCGCATCCCTCCAGGTTAGGTACCCACTCGCGGCTACCGTGATGGGGTGTTCGTCCAGGCCTATGCGACGCAGAACGACCCGACCGGACTGTCCTCCACCGTCGGACAGCTGGTGATCCTGTTCGGTCTGCTCTGCGCGCTGGTGGTGCTCATCCGCTGGTGGTGGCAGCAGCGGCGGCGCTGATCGGCGTGGCGCGAATCTGGTGTCCAGCCGCGGTCAGGCAGCGACCCGTGGCGAGCTCGAAGCGCCAGCCATGCAAGGCGCAGGTGAGAACCCCGCCGGAGACACTGCCGAACTTGGCCAGATCGGCGCGCAGGTGCGGGCAGCGGCGTTGCACCCGCCAGCCGTCCAGGTTCACGTCCGCGCCGTCGTCGTTGCACTGGTCGTACCAGTTCTCGACGTAGTCGATCCGCTCGGCTGACAGGCATTTGAAGAAGATGTAGACGAACTCGTTGTACTGCCCGACCCGGCTGGCCCGAAACCGCAGGGACAGGAACAGGCTGTTCGACCAGTCCACTTCGCGCCGGTCCACGTTGGTGGCGACCAGCTCAGCCGAGGTGGACAGCCGGTAACGGCACTGCTCGCCGGCGAACTCACGCACCTCGCGAGTGATGAAGTCGATCACCAACGGGCGCTCGCCGACATCCAGGCGTACCGGACCTCCAACTCCTGTGCAGATGTTCTGGGCCCGCTTAAGTAGCGGCTCCCACCACTGTTTGAGCTGCTCGAGCAAGTCGGCAGGCACCGGCGCCCGGCTGGCCCGTTCCTGCGCCAGAGCAGGCTGTGCGCGGGTCTGGTATTCGCGCAGATAAGCGGTCTTCTCGCCGAAGATGTGCTCGATCTCGGCGGTCGAATGCCGGTGGGTGAGCTCGCAGCGCGAGCCGTCCAGCTCAGCGACGCTTCCCGGCAACAGCAGGTGCGCCGACACCGCAGGACGCGCCGAGCCCAGTTCGGCCAGGAACTCCCTCTGGTCAGTGAAGATGCTGTCCCCGTCGGGTCCGACCCCGTTGAGCTCGAAGAGCTCCTCATCGAGGAAACACGGCGGCCCTGCGGTGGGAAACACGTGCGCGGCGCCCACGGCATCGATGTAACGCAGCGCCCGGTCGGTCTGCCCGACCCGCTTGCGGCGGGCGAACTCCTTGCGCGCGCCCGCGGGCAGGTCGTAGACCATCGGCCACCAGATCGCACCGGAGAACTGGGTGAAGTACCCGTGCACCTCGCCGAAGTCCCGCAGCTGCTCGATGTCCAGCGGGTGCGCGTCGTTCTGGTTGAGGATCGCGGTGCGGCCGTCGTCCAAAGACAGCGCCGAGTCACCGATCGGCCCGTCACTGGGCCCGGTCAGTGATGTGATCATGATGCGCAGCCCGTCGCGCTGCACTGGGACACCTGACTGCGTGCGCAGGAAGTTCCGGAACCCGACACCGGCGAGCTCACGCTCCAGCTCGTCAGTCGGGTAATCCGGGAGCAGCACTGTGATGTCCTTACGCACGCGCCTGCGGAGTAGCTCCGCGTCGAAGTGGTCGCGGTGCAGGTGCGAGACGTAGAGGTAGTCGGCCTGCCCGAGGGCGTCCCAGTCCAGGTCGCTGTTGTCCGGGAACGGAAACCACGAACCGAAGAAAGCCGGGTTCACCCAGGGATCGCAGAGCACACTGCCGGCAGCCGTCTCGACGAACAGCCCGGCGTGGCCCACTCCGGTCACCCGCATGTTCTCTCCCTTCGCGGCGTACCCGCCAGATGGTGCCATCCGCTGTCCGCGTCTGATGCGACCGGCGCAGGCATACGCTGCGCACAGCAGCACGTGCCACCAAGCGGGAGGAGGCCAGCACCGTGACCGAGGTGTTCCGATCCGGCGACCATGAGCAGGTCGTATTCTGCCGCGACGAGCCTTCAGGCCTGCGCGCCATCATCGCCATCCACTCCACCGCGCTCGGACCGGCGCTGGGCGGCACCCGGTTTCACCCATACGCCAGCGAAGAGGCCGCTCTCGCGGACGTGCTGCACCTGTCCTGCGCGATGTCCTACAAGAACGCCCTCGCCGGGTTGGACCACGGTGGCGGCAAGGCCGTCATCCTCGGCGACCCGACCCGGGACAAGACCGAGGTACTGCTGCGCGCCTACGGCCGCTTCGTGCAGTCGCTGGGCGGGCGCTACATCACCGCCTGCGACGTCGGCACCTACGTCGAGGACATGGACGTCGTCGCCAGGGAGTCCGAGTTCGTCACCGGGCGATCGTTGTCCCATGGAGGCGCCGGTGACTCCTCCATCCTGACCGCCTTCGGCGTCTTTCAAGGCATGCGCGCCGCGGCCCAACAGGTCTGGGGCACGCCCACTTTGTCCGGACGTCGAGTGGGCGTGGCTGGGGTCGGCAAGGTCGGCAGACTTCTCGTTGACCACCTGCTCGCCGACGGCGCGGCGGTGATCGTGTCCGACGTGAGCCAACGGGCAATCGAACACGTGTGTACGGCGCATCCCGAAGTGATCGTGGCACCGAGCACTGAAGCCCTGGTGCGCGAGCCGATCGACGTATATGCCCCGTGCGCTCTCGGCTCGGCGCTGGACGATCCCACGGTCACCGCATTACGCGCCAAGGTGGTATGCGGAGGCGCGAACAATCAGCTGGAACACCCCGGCATCGAGAAATTTCTCGACGAGCGGGGCATCCTCTATGCGCCCGACTACGTGGTCAACTCCGGTGGCGTCATTCAGGTCGCCGACGAAATCAAGGGCTTCGATTTCCACCGGGCCAAAGCCCGGGTCGCCAAGGTCTTCGACACCACTCGGGAGATCTTCGAACTGGCCGAGCGCGACGGTGTACCACCCGCCGTCGCCGCCGACCACCTCGCCGAACGACGAATGGCAGACGTAGGCCGCCTGCGCAAGATCCTCGTCGACGGCCGCGCCGCGCTGCGGAGATAACCTCGACCACCCAGATCAGATGGCCAGCCTTGGTCTGCGCGCGAGCGGAAAAGCTGTTGCCTAACAGCGTGGGTTTGCCCGTGCTACCCAGTTGTTGAGCTCGTGTCCTGGGAGAATCCGCTGGTGAACCCTGCCGACGACCCAACGACCTACCATGATCGCTGGAACTGAGTGATGGCTACGCGATCCTGCACGGTGACCGCTCATTGTTGACGATCTAGAGAACGTGGGCCGGACGATTAGGCAACAGTCGACCAACCGGATATGCCAGATGTTCACGGTGAGAAACCTGACCGGATGCGCCCGTCCGCGAGCGTCGACACCGGTCAGCACGACGCCAACCGTGCGTGAACTTCGAGCCTGTCGGTGCAGCGGTCCATGATGGTGGGGTGGACGTGCTCGACCTGTTCTCCCCCGCCACCCGGGGCTGGTTCGCGGGCGCGTTCGCCGCCCCTACCCCGGCCCAGGAAGGTGCGTGGCGGGCAGCAGCGGCGGGTGAGCATGCGCTGGTTGTCGCTCCCACCGGGTCGGGCAAAACTCTCGCCGCGTTCCTCTGGGCGCTGGACCGGCTAGCCGTGGCCGGTCCCCCGGAGGAGCCGATGCGGCGTTGCCGGGTGCTTTACGTCTCCCCGCTCAAGGCTTTGGCCGTTGATGTTGAGCGCAACCTGCGTTCCCCGCTGGCCGGAATCCGGCAGGCGACGCACCGGCTGGGCTTGCCGACGCCAGACATCCGGGTGGGTATGCGGACCGGCGATACCCCGGCCGACCAGCGCCGCGCCTTCGCTCGTACCCCTACCGACGTGCTGGTCACCACCCCCGAGTCGTTGTTCCTGCTGTTGACGTCGGCAGCCAGGGAGTCGCTGCGCGGAATCCATACCGTGATCGTCGACGAGGTGCACGCGGTCGCCGCCACCAAGCGCGGCGCGCACCTTGCGCTGTCCTTGGAGCGGCTGGACGCCCTGCTGGACAAACCCGCCCAGCGGATCGGCCTGTCCGCCACGGTGCGTCCGGTCGAGGAGGTCAGCGCCTTCCTTGCCGGCAGTCGACCGGTTCGCGTAGTGCAGCCAGCAGCGGCCAAGACGATCGAGGTCACCGTGCAGGTACCGGTGGCGGATATGTCGGCGCTGGGCGAGCTGATCGAGGGGGCCGCCGGGCCGACGGAGCAGCGTGCTTCGATCTGGCCTGCGGTGGAGCGGCGAGTGCTGGAGCTGGTGCGCGCTCACCGTTCGACGATCGTGTTCGCGAACTCCCGCCGGCTCGCCGAGCGGCTCACCGCCCGGCTCAACGAGCTGGCCGTTGAGGAACCGGCAGCGCCGCGAGACCGGATGCCGGCCGAGCTGATGGGCCAGGCCGGGCTCGCCGGCGGCGCCCCTGAAGTGATCGCCAAGGCGCACCACGGCTCAATGGCACGCGAGCAGCGGAGCCTGGTCGAAGAGGAGCTGAAGTCCGGCCGGTTGGGGTGCGTGGTCGCCACCTCGTCCCTTGAGCTGGGCATCGACATGGGCGCGGTGGACCTCGTGGTGCAGATCGAGGCTCCCCCGACGGTGGCGTCGGGCCTGCAGCGGATCGGCCGCGCTGGGCATCAGGTGGGGGCGGTGTCCCGGGGTGTGGTGTTTCCCAAGTTCCGCGGCGATCTGGTCTCGTGTGCGGTGATCGCGGAGCGGATGGCCGGTGGAGCGATCGAGGCTCTGCGCTATCCCCGCAACCCGCTGGATGTGCTCGCCCAGCACGTGGTCGCCATGGTCGCGCTGGATTCATGGACCGTCGACGAACTCGCCGCCCTGGTCCGCCGCGCGGCGCCGTACTCGGCGCTACCCGACTCAGCCCTACACGCCGTCCTGGACATGCTGGCGGGGCGCTACCCATCGGAGGAGTTCGGTGAGCTGCGTCCCCGGATCATCTGGGACCGGGTCACCGACGAGCTGCGCGGGCGGCCAGGAGCGCAGCGCCTGGCGGTTACCTCTGGCGGCACCATCCCGGACCGGGGGATGTTCACCGTGATGACTCCCGGCGGTGCCGGCTCGCGAGTCGGTGAGCTCGATGAGGAGATGGTCTACGAGTCCCGAGTAAGTGACACGTTCCTGCTCGGTTCCACCTCATGGAAGATCATCGACATCACCCATGACCGGGTTATCGCGCTGCCGGTACCCGGCGAACCGGCGCGGATGCCGTTCTGGAAGGGCGACGCACCGGGTCGGCCGTTGGAGCTCGGACGCGCATTGGGTGCGTTCGTTCGCGAGCTGGGTGGCGCCGGATCCGACGCGGCTCGCAACCGGGTCGAGGAAGCCGGGCTTGATGCCTGGGCGGCTGACAATCTGCTGTCCTACTTGAGCGAGCAGCGCAAGGCCACGGGGCACGTGCCGGATGACCGCACCATCGTGGTGGAGCGTTTCCGCGACGAGCTCGGCGACTGGCGGATGGTGGTGCACTCCCCGTTCGGCGCGCAGGTCAACGGGCCATGGGCGCTCGCTATCGGTGCCCGGCTGCGGGAACGGCGCGGTGTCGAGGCTCAGGTGGCCAGCGCGGACGACGGGATCGTGCTGCGGCTGCCGGATGCGCTGGACGCTGACGGGGTCGAGGTACTGCCTACCGCCGAGGACGTACTGCTCGACCCAGATGAGGTCGAGCAACTGGTGGTCGCCGAGGTGGGCGGTTCGGCGCTGTTCGCGTCCCGGTTCCGGGAGTGCGCCGCGCGGTCGCTGCTGCTGCCCCGCCGCGACCCGAGGCGCCGCACTCCGCTGTGGCAGCAGCGGCAGCGCTCAGCCCAGCTGCTCGCCGTCGCGTCGAAGTACGAACAGTTTCCGGTGGTACTCGAGGCGATGCGGGAATGTCTGCAGGACGTCTATGACCTGCCCGGGCTGCGCGAGCTGATGTCGGAGGTGCGAGCCCGCCGGGTGCGGGTGGTGGAGGTCGCCACCGCGTCACCTTCACCATTCGCCCGCAGCCTGCTGTTCGGTTACGTGGGGATGTTTCTCTACGAGCTTGACGCCCCGCTGGCCGAGCGCCGGGCCGCGGCGCTCGCGCTGGACTCGACCCTGTTGGCGGAGCTGCTGGGTTCGGAGGCGATCCGCGAGCTGCTCGACCCCGAGGTGCTCGTCGAGCTGGAGGCGCAGCTGCAGCGCATCGACCCCGACCGGCAAGCCCGCGACGTCGAGAGCACCGCCGATCTGTTGCGCGCTTTGGGTGATCTCACCGAGACCGAGGCCGCCCAGCGCGGGGTGGCCCCGCAATGGCTCGCCGAGCTCCGCTCCGCCCGTCGGGCGATCACGGTGCGGATCGCCGGGGAGGGCCGATGGATCGCGATTGAGGACGCCGGGCGGGTCCGCGACGCGCTGGGCGTGGCCTTACCGGTCGGGGTGCCGGAGGTGTTCACCGAGCCGGTGGCAGATCCGCTCGGGGATCTTCTGCTGCGCTACGCGAGAACCCGGGGCCCGTTCACCGCAGCGGCCGCCGCCGCCCGCTTCGGGCTCAGCGTCGCCGTGGTGACCGCGGGCTTGGATCGCATGACCAGGACAGCCACTCTGGTTCGCGGCGAGCTGCGCCCGGTCGAGCTCGGCGGTGGCGGCACCGAGTACTGCCATTCAGAGGTGCTCCGGCGCTTGCGGCGAGCGTCGTTGGCCCGATTGCGGGCCGAGGTGGAGCCGGTTGAACAGGCCGCTCTGGGTCGGTTCCTGCCGGCCTGGCACGGCATCCGGTCCTGGGACGCTGGGTCCCGGCTACGCAGTGCACCTACCCCGGAGGACGTGCTCGGCGCGGTGGAGCAACTCGCTGGAGCACCGGTGCCGGCTAGCGCGCTGGAATCACTGCTACTCCCGGCAAGGCTGCCCGGCTACTCCCCCACCCTGCTCGACGAGCTCACCATTTCCGGTGAGGTCAGCTGGATCGGTTGCGGGTCGCTTCCTGGCGGCGACGGGTGGATCGCACTTGCGCCCACCGACCTGGCTGACCTGGTGTTGCCGAACCTCGACGAACAGCTTGCGCTCACGCCGATCCACCGCGCCGTCCTTCGTGCTCTGGGTTGGGACCCCGCTGGTGGTCCGCCTGGGGGCGGCGCGCTGTTCTTCCAGCAGCTCGCCGATCGTAGCGCGCAGAATCTGCTCGCCGACGCGCAACCAGCGCCCAGTGACGCCGACGTCGTCGCGGCGGTGTGGGACCTGGTGTGGGCAGGGTTGTTGACCAACGATTCGTTGGCGCCGCTGCGGGCTCTGGTGTCCGGTCGCTCGGCGGCGCACCGGCCACGCCGGACCGCACCGCGCGGCAGATACGCGCGGATGCGCGCAGGTCGGCCTGCGATGCCGTCGCGCGCCGGTCCGCCGACGGCGGCGGGCCGCTGGTCGTTGTCACCGGTGCACCAACCGGCAACGACCAACTTCGACCCGACCCGCCGGGCGCATGCCCGGGCCGAGACGTTCCTCGAGCGCCACGGTGTCCTCACCAGGGGAGCACTGGAAACCGAGCGCATCACGGGTGGGTTTGCCGGCGTCTACAAGGTACTTCGGGCAATGGAGGAGTCCGGCCGGTGCCGACGCGGGTACGTCGTCGAGGGACTCGGAGCCGCGCAGTTCGCCGTCCCCGGCGCCATCGACCGGCTGCGCGCCATGGGCCATCCCGGCGAAGCCAGCGCAGCCACCGTGGTTCTTGCCGCCACCGACCCCGCCCAGCCCTACGGGGCGGCCCTGCCGTGGCCGTCCACGGTGGGCGACCTCCGGCACCGACCTGGGCGTAAGGTCGGAGCGCTGGCCGTCTTGGTAGACGGCGCTCCCGTGCTGTACATCGAGCGCGGGGGCCGGTCGCTATTGTCCTTCACGGAGGACACCGGCGCCTTGCGCACCGCTGTAGACGCCCTGGCCAGCGCGGTTCGCCATGGCTGGCTGGGTTCGCTGTCTGTAGAGCGTGCAGACGGTGAGGCGGCGCTGGGTTCTGCGCTGGCCGAACTGCTGCGCGACGCCGGGTTCCGCGCCACGCCCCGAGGGCTGCGGCTACGTGCCTGACGAACTGACCGACTCATTGCGTTGCGGGCCGCAGCAGCGTCCAAAGCTGGCCGACAGCCTCCTGATCGCCGGAGATCCGCACCGACTGGTCGGGCAGCCGGCCCCAACACCACAGGTAGATCTCCATGGGACTTCCGCTCACCATAGCGTCGGCCGATCGAGCGTCGGCCTCCTCGACCCGCCGAGCGACCGACCGGCCCCGCTCGAAGATCGCCAACCAGCGGCGATCCGCAGCGGACAGAGCAACGGAACCCTGCTGGGGCGAGGACATTCCCAGCTCACCGAGGCGATACCCGAACCACACGAACAGCAGCTCGTCGATGCCGTCGAGAGCCAGGTCGGGGTCGACGGGATGGACCGGGCCGCCAGCAGCAGCTTCGATATCGACCCGATGCACGGTGGTCTCGTGAACCATCCGACGCCACCAGAAGCCATGCGTACGGTCGGCGGGCCACCACGTGTCGCACGGTTCGGCGGGATCATGGCGACCCAGCTCTGCGAGCAACTCGGTGACGCCGGTTCGTACGAAACTAACCAGATCGTCGTCCGACGGTGATCGTTGCCACTGCTCGGGGCGACGGCCGTCGCGCGCCCACAGCGTGGTCACCCGGTGCACGCTCCCCACATGTCGCAGCGTCTCCGCCAAAGTGAAATTGGGACAGCCTGGCACCTCGGCATGCGCCGCGGACGGCAACGCTGAGACGGCCGCGCTGAGCATCAATTCAGCTTCGATTCCGATCACGTCCAGCATTCGGCCATAGTCGATCAAGGACCGGGGGGCGGTCATCGGGAGGGCCTCGCCGCCGCATGCCGCGCAAGGTCGAGGAAGTCGCCGGCTTGCCGGACCAGGTCGTCGGCATCGCGAGCGGTCACCAGCCGATGTACACCGGCCTCGGCAGCTGCCCGGGTAGCCGAACTGGCGGCAAAGAACGCTGACCATTCCGCGAGCTCCGGCGCGACTGTCGCCAGCAGCGCCCATGCGCTGGTCGGCTGAGCGCGATTGCGCGGTCGGGCCCGTGCCGCTAGCACAGCGGCGGCCGCACGCAGCGCCGCGAGATGCGCCTGGGCGTAACGCTCTACTGGATGTGCGGCGTACTCAGCATCAAGCAGTCCTTGCCGAGCTTGCTCGAACAGGCTGCGTACGCTGGGCGACCGGTAACTGAGTCTTCCGTACTTCGGTCCCTCGTGCTTGGGGCGATCGCATCGTGACACGAGAGCTGTGGTGAGGGCAGCAGCGGCGGGCACTTCGGCCTCCTGGTCGGCAGTCGGATGGGCGACCCGGGTTGACGGGCAAGGGTCGACGGCAATGGGTCGACTCCGCCGTAGGGAAGCCGGCGGAGCCCGGCGGCGGTGCGCTTCCCCCGCCCCACCGCCGGGCGTGTTCGAACATATGTTCGATCGCTCCTAGGATAACCCTCTAAACCACGGTGGCGTCAAGTGCCAATCTCGGCGCACCGCAGCGGCTCCACACCTGGCGTGATCACAGGGGATTCGGGCACTCTGTGGACGGCACCCGCTTCGCACCGACGTCGGTCGATACTGGAGGTCAGCGGTGACCGCGATGCCCATCCGCGAACCAGCGCAGCTGGCTGAACTGACGGCTCCGCAACTGCGCCTGCACCTCGATGAGGCGCTGCAGATCTATGTCACGGCCATGCACTACCCGCCCGGCACCGCTCGGCACCGGAGTCCAATGTGGCTGGAACACATGCAGCGCGACGGTTGGCTGTGCATGGCTGCCTTCGACGCAGACACCTTGGTGGGCATCGGCTACGGCTACCGGGGTGCTCCCGGGCAGTGGTGGCATGACGAGGTCCAACGCGGGCTCATGCTGATCGATCGTCGCCGTGCACAACGTGAGCTCGCCGACTACTTCGAGCTCACCGAACTGCATGTGCGTCCCGACGCGCAGGGCAGGGGTATCGGCAAGGCGTTGCTCACCGAGCTACTGTCCAGGGTGGACGCTCCACGCGCGTTGTTGTCCACTCCCGAGGGACCCACCAGAGCATGGCGGCTCTACCGCCGGCTCGGATTCACCGACCTGCTGCGGCACTACCACTTCACGGGCGACTCCCGAGACTTCGCGGTACTGGCGCGCACGCTGCCGCTCTAGCGTGACCGAAGTCGGCAGCTGTTAAGGGCTGCCAACTCAGTGCGTAACGACGGCGGCCGGGCGGCCGGGCGCCATGCCGAGGCGGGCGAGTACGGCCTGGGTGGAACCGGACCGGTTGAGTGTGTAGAAGTGCAGCCCCGGCACACCCTCAGCGAGCAACCGTTCGCACAACTCGCTGGCCACGTCGACACCTACCTGGCGCACCGCGGCAGGCTCGTCACCCACCGCGGCCAGCCGGTCGCGAACCGCCACGGGAATGGTGCAGCCCGATAGCTCAGCCATCTTCTGCACGCCGCGCTGGGTGGTGATCGGCATGATCCCGGGCAGGATCGGGACCGTCGCCATATCCGCACCCGCGGCGGCTACCCGGTCCCGAAGTCTCAGGTAGTCCTCCGCGCGGAAGAACATCTGGGTGATCGCGAACTGAGCCCCGGCACGCAGCTTTGCCACCAGGTACCGGACGTCGGACTCGGCGTCGGGCGACCTCGGGTGGCACTCGGGGAAGGCGGCCACGCCGACGCAGAAGTCGCCGAGCGAGCGAGCGAGGCGGACTAGATCCTCCGCGTAGTGCACGCCCTGCGGGTGCGCCACCCACTCCCCCAGCGGATCACCCGGCGGGTCACCACGTAACGCCAGCAGATTGCAGATCCCGGCCTCGGCGTAGTTGTCGATCACTTTCCGCAGCTCGGTCACTGAGTGGTTCACCGCGGTGAGGTGCGCCATCGCGACGAGGGTGGTCTGCTGCGCAATTCGCCCGGTGATCCGCAAGGTGCGATCGCGGTTGGCACCTCCAGCGCCGTAAGTCACCGAGGCGAAGGCTGGGTCCAGCGGCTCGAAATCGCGCAGCGCTTGCCACAGCTGGCGCTCCCCGTCGTCGTCGCGGGGCGGGAAGAACTCCACTGAGAACACCGGGCGGTCGCCGCCGAGCCGGTCGATGACGGCCGTCATGTATCCCACCCTAGCCACGCCAGGACGGGCCGCGGGGCCCGCCGGGTATACCGGAACCCGGGCCAAACTGAACCGGGATCCCGCCGCGACCGAACCCGGGCAAGTATCGGCACGAATACGCCCTATCGTCGGCATGCACGGGCAGTGCTCGCCTGGCTACGCGGTGCCGTCACCACGAATGCAGGAGGTTTGATGGCGCAGCCCAACGCCACCCGTGGAGCCCGGGCTCAGTCCCTCGCCGGTCTGGCGGAGGATCAGCAGGTGCATCCGTTCGATCACGACCTCCGCGCCGAGGTGCGACGTGAACTCGCCGGCTTCCTGCAGACCAAACGTGCTGAGGCGGCGCAGATCGACTCGCAGTTCGTCGCCGCGGTGGACTCGCTGAGTGACTTCGTCCTGGGCCCCGGCAAGCGGCTGCGCCCGACGTTCGCCTGGTGGGGCTGGCGAGGAGCAGGCGGATCCCCCGACGACCCGCAAGCCCGGGCAGTGCTGCAGGCGGTGAGCTCCCTGGAACTGATCCAGGCCTGCGCCCTGGTGCATGACGACCTGATGGACGATTCCACCACCCGGCGCGGCGCACCCACCATGCACGTCGACTTCGCGGCCCAGCACCGCGCGGCCGGGTGGTTGGGCGCGCCGGAACGCTTCGGCGCAGCTACCGCCATCCTGCTCGGTGACATCGCGTTGGCCTGGGCCGACGACATGTTGCGCGGGTCGGATCTGTGGCCGGAGCAGCTCGGTCGCGCGCACGTGGTGTGGCAGGCCATGCGGACCGAGGTCCTCGCCGGGCAGTACCTCGATGTGGTCACCCAGGCCAGCGGCGACGAAACGCCGGAGACCGCGCTGCGGATCGACCGGTACAAGACTGCGGCTTACACCGTTGAACGCCCGCTGCACCTGGGTGCGGCGATCGCTGGCGCGGACAACGCGCTGGTGTGCGCCTACCGCCGATTCGGGGCCGACATCGGCATCGCCTTCCAGCTCCGCGACGATCTGCTGGGCATGTTCGGTGACCCTCAGATCACCGGTAAGCCGGCCGGCGACGACCTGCGTGAAGGCAAGCGGACGCTGCTGCTTGCCTACGGCCTGCGCGCCGCCGACGAGAAGCGCCAAAGCGGAGCCGCCGACCTGCTGCGCGGCGCCATCGGCAATCCACACGTCGACGAGAACGCCGTGACCGAGGTCCGCGAGCTGCTCATCGAGCTCGGCGCGGTGGCTGAGGTCGAGCGCCGGATCACCACGCTCACCAACTCTGCGTTGGGCAGTCTGCGCGCCGCTGAGCTGGCCGAGCCGGCTGGCGCCCGGCTGGCGGAGCTCGCCGCCCAAGCCACCTGCAGAGTGCGCTGAAGGTGACCGGGTCGCCCAAGGCGACAGCGGTCGACTGCGAGTCCCGGCGTAACGTGCACCCGTGCGCACCGTACCCGGACCCACCGATCATGTCGTCGTAGTCGGCGCCGGACTGGCCGGGCTGTCGGCGGCGCTGCACCTGCTCGGATCTGGTCGGCGGGTGACTGTACTGGAGTCCCAGCCCCATCCCGGCGGTCGGGCCGGCCGCAGCGATCTCGCTGGTTATCGCCTCGACACCGGCCCCACCGTGCTCACCATGCCGGAGTTGGTCGACGAAGCGCTCGCCGCGGTGGGTGACTCGCTGGCCGCCCGGCTGGATCTGGTGGCGTTGCACCCGGCCTACCGGGCTCGCTTCGCCGACGGATCGGTGATCGACGTGCACACTGACGCCGACGCGATGGAGGCGGAGATCCGGTCGGTGGCCGGCCCCTCCGAAGCAAACGGCTACCGCCGGCTGCGGCGCTGGCTGACCAGGCTGTACCAGGTGGAGATCGGCCGGTTCATCGGCGGCAACTTCGACTCCCCACTGGATCTTGTCGCCAGCCGCGACGCCGTCAAGGACCTGGCGACGCTGGCGGCGCTGGGTGGCTTCGGTCGGTTGGGCCCGCAGGTCGGTCGATTCCTACACGATAAGCGGCTGCAACGAATCTTCTCCTTCCAGGCGCTCTACGCCGGAGTGCCCCCGCAGCGCGCACTCGGCGCGTACGGGGTGATCGCCTACATGGACACGGTGGCCGGGGTCTGGTTCCCGCGCGGCGGGATGCAGGCGTTGCCGCAGGCAATGGCCGACGCCGCCACCGACGCGGGCGCTGAGTTTCGCTACCACACGACGGTGACCTCGCTGGAGCATTTCGGGCAACGTGTCACCGCGGTGCACACCGCCGACGGCGAACGGATCAGCGCCGATGCGGTGGTGCTCACGCCCGACCTTCCGGTGGTGCACCGGCTACTCGGCCGGGCGCCACGGCGGCTGGTGCCGCTGCGCTGGTCGCCCTCGGCGGTGGTGCTGCACGCCGGAGTCCGACCGGGTAGCGGGCCGGGCTGGGCGGGGCTGGCACATCACACGATCTTCTTCGGGGACGAGTGGGAACGGACCTTCGACGAGATCATCTACCGTGGGCAGCTCATGACCGACCCATCGCTGCTGGTCACCCGGCCCACCGCCACTGACCCGGCCCTGGCGCCTGATGGACGCGAGTTGCTGTACATCCTCGCGCCGTGCCCTAACCTGCGCACCGCACCGCTGGACTGGGCCACCCTCGGATCTGCCTACCGCGATGAGCTGGTCGGCACGCTGGAGCAGCGGGGCCTGGCTGACCTCGACGAGGCCATCGAGGTCGAGCAGCTGGTCACTCCTGCCGATTGGGCGGCCCAGGGGCTTGCCGTCGGGACCCCGTTCTCGGCCGCCCACACCTTCGCTCAGACCGGACCGTTCCGGCCCTCGAACCTGGTGCGCGATCGGACCAACGTCGTGCTCGCCGGATGCGGCACGACGCCCGGAGTGGGGGTCCCCACCGCGATCATCTCCGGCAAGCTCGCCGCAGCTCGGATCACCACGACCGGAGCCCGCCGAAGCACCGCCATGAGCGGCTGAACCAACGGTGGCATCAACGATGGGGCTCGACCGGCCGTCCCTGAGCCGATTGCTCTCGGGCCCGGTGCTACTCGGATTCGTCGGTTCAGTGCTGCTGACCACCATGGCGGTGGGAGCGGGTGGGATCCTGGTCAATGACCCGGTGATCAGCGGCGGACCGTTGTCATGGATCCGTTACGGGCACGGCCACGACCTGGCCACCGCGGCGCTCTACCTCGGCGTCGGGATGATCGTGTGGGCCTGGATACGGCTGGGACGCGAGGTGCGCGGCGGCACCGCGACCGCCCAGCAGGTTCGGCTGGCCAGTGCGGTGTGGACGGCGCCCGTGCTGCTGTCTCCACCGTTGTTCACCAGGGACGTCTACAGCTACCTGGGCCAAGGAGCGCTCGCTTTGCGGGGGCTGGATCCCTACCAGGTCGGACCCTCGAAGCTGCCGCCGGGAGCCATCGCGGACAACGTCCACTACGTATGGCAGACCACCCCAGCACCCTACGGCCCGCTGTTCATCCTGATCGCGAAGACGATTAACCGGTTGACCGGCGAGGACCTGATCCTGGGTGTGATCGGTATCCGGTTGGTGCTGCTGGGTGGCTTGGCGCTGCTGGCCTACGCGCTGCCCCGGCTGGCCGAGTCACTTGGCGGCGATGGCACCGTCGCGCTGTGGCTGGTGATCGCCAACCCGTTGACTGTCGTGCATCTGGTCGGTGGGCCGCACAACGATCTGCTCATGACCGGCCTGCTAGCTACCGGCACGCTGCTGGTGTTGGTGCGCCGGCACGTCGCCGGGATCGCATTGGTCACCGCGGCGATGGCGGTGAAAGTATCGGCCGGGATCGCGCTACCGTTTCTGGTGTGGATCTGGGCAGCTCAGCTTCCTGGTGAGCGGCGAGTGCAACTGTTGCGCGCCGGCGCGGGCAGTGTCGCGGTGTTCGCGACGGTATTCACCGCGATCACGATGCTGTCCGGAGTTGGGCTGGGCTGGATCCCGGCGCTGGACGCGCCGTCGCTGATCGTGAACTGGATGTCGCTGCCCACCGCGGCCGGTCAGCTCACGCACGCACTGACCGTCCCGTTCGGACACTTCGACGACGGCCCCTTCATCATGGTCTGCCGGCTGCTGGGCTCGGCAGTGTTCGTAGCCATCTTCGCCCGGCAGTGGTGGCTGGCCAGGGACGGCGCAGCAGCGGCCGTTGGGCGCGCCGCATTGGTCCTGCTGTGGGCGGCGCTGCTGGCGCCCGCCACCCTGCCCTGGTACCTCACGTGGTCCCTCGTCCTCGGCGCCGCACTGCCCTGGCCGCGTCGTTCCCTGGCGTGGGCAGTCGCGGCCTCGACGTGGCTGGTGTTGTGCACATACCCCACGGGGCAAAGCGCGTTCAACAACTGGCCGTACCAGCTCGGGATGGTGGCGGTGTCGCTGGTCGCGGGGGCCGCGTTACTGCGCCACGATGCGCTTGACCGGCCTGGTGGCAAACAGAGCAGCGATCCGGTGCCGGTGGTGGCATGAGCCGTGAGCTCGACGCTGCCGGCATCACCGAGCCGGCTCTGCGCGCGTCGTACGCCCGATGCCGGCAACTCAACGCGGCGCACGGCCGCACCTACTTCTTGGCGACCCGGCTGCTACCGCCAGGGCAACGGCCAGCGATCCACGCACTGTACGGGCTGGCCCGGTACGCCGATGAGATCGTCGACGACCTGGCCGACACCCGGCCGTGGCCGCAGCGCCTCGCGGAGCTCGACGCGCTAGCGCAACAGTTGCTCGACGGGTTGGCGCAGGGCCACTCGACGCACCCGGTGCTGGCAGCGCCGGTGCACACCGCGGTCCGGTACCAGATCGATCCGCAGCACTTCGCGGATTTCATGGCCTCCATGCAGATGGATCGGCCGGTGGAACAGGGCGGAGTGGCCGGTTACCAGACCTTCGACGACCTGGCCCGCTACGTGCACGGCTCGGCGGCCGTGATCGGGCTGCAAGTGCTGCCGGTGCTGGGTACCGTGGTTTCCCGGCAGCAAGCTGAGCCGCACGCCGCCACGCTGGGCGTCGCCTTTCAGATCACCAACTTCCTCCGCGACGTCGGGGAGGACCTCGACCGCGGACGGGTGTACCTACCCGCCGACGAGCTGGCGTCCTTCGGGGTGGACCGGGAGCTACTGGGATGGTGCCGCAGCACCGGGCGGCCCGATCCGCGAGTGCGCCGGGCGCTGGCCTACCTGGTCGCGCGCACCAGGGCGATCTACCGCAGGGCGGCGCCGGGGATCCCGATGCTGGCCCCGGTGTCCCGGGCCTGCGTAGCCACCGCGTTTGCACTCTACGGTGGCATTCTGGACGAGATCGAGGCGGCCGAGTACCACGTACTAGCCCGTCGCGTGGCAGTACCAGGTCACCGTCGCCTCGCCGTCGCCCTACCCGGTCTGAGCCGAGCCCTACTAGCCCGCACCCGCCAAACCTCGTCGTGAACTCGGCAGCACCGACCTTTCCGGGCACTTGAGATGTCGGTACCGCCGAGTTCACGACGTCGAGCGTCACGCGTGCAGGCGGTAGACGCGTTCTGCGTTGTCTGCTCCTATCAGGTGCGCGACGCGTATGGCGTCGGTGTGCGACCAGTCGGCTGAGTCGACCCACTCGCCTAGGACGCTGGCCATGGCGCGCCGCCACAGCACGGCTCCGAGATAGTGCAGCTCGGCCGGTCCCCACGCATCGGAGGAGAACAGCACCTTCCCGAATGGGGCCAATTCCAGCGACTCCGCGACCACTGCGCGAGACCGCGCCCCGGTGTAGTTCACCGCCAATCCGACGTCGAGATACACCTGGGGGAAGACCTGGGCGAGGTATCCGGCGGTGCGGTGATAGGGGTAGCCGTGCAGCAGCATCACCGGCACCTGACGGTCCTGTACCAGGCGGAGAAAGTCGGTCATCAGCGACGGATCGCAGCGGTGCAGGGTGAGATCGGGATCGCCGTACCCGACGTGGAACTGCAGTGGCAGGCCGCGTTCAACCCCGGCCCAGAGGAGGTGGCGGAGCAGCACCGGATCGGTCAGCCGCGGCTCGCCGGTTTCGACTCGCCGGAACCACTGCCCGGCAGCGCGGCGCACCGCGCTGACGCTGGGAGCTTCGGGATCGAAGTCAAGGCCGTACCGGTAGGCGATGACGGATTTCAACGCCACTGCATTGCGAGCCCGTTCATGCAACGTCGAGGCGAACCGGTCGGCGAACTGAGTCGCATCCACGCCACTGGCCGCCACTTCTTCCGCGACCGATTCCAGGCGCACGATCTCTGATGCGACAGCACCGGAGGACGCCGCCATCCCCTCGGGTCCCAAGGTCTGCTCAGTGCGGCAGCCGGTATCGACAAGGAACCACCCGACGCCACTGGCGGCGAGAAACCGGCGGGTGACCTCCTGCGCACCGAGATCGCGCCGACGGGCCAGGTACGCAGTGGCGTCCGTGTGCGGAGGTAGCTCCAGCACCGGCGCACACCAGCGCCGGACCGCGAAACCCAGCTGGGAATCGAGGTGCGTCGTGCCTACCGGTGGTGGCCACGGGGACTCACTGAAGCCAGCCTCGAATGCAGCACCGTCGACATCGCCCACCATGGCACCGTGGACGTGATGATCCACCAGGGGCAGCGCGTCGATAGCGGCGCGCAACCCGTCAGGGCTCATCGACTAAATCCGCCTCGGCCAGCTGGCACCGTGCCGCAGCAGCGCGTACCCCGGCGTTGGCCTCTGCGCACGCGTGGAGCTCGATGTCGATGTGTCGCCTATTAGCCATCGGGTACATGTACCACCTGGTGAAGCAGCGTCAACGCGAGGACGAAGGGGGATCTCGATATGCCCGCGTGGATCTGTGTGACGTGCGGTGTTC
Organism: Pseudonocardiaceae bacterium; assembly: GCA_025924655.1. Lineage (GTDB taxonomy): Bacteria > Actinomycetota > Actinomycetes > Mycobacteriales > Pseudonocardiaceae. The sequence continues at coordinate 28,586 of JAICHZ010000006.1, forward strand.
AACAAGCCGACACCGCCGAACCGCCGCCAGCGTGCCCGATCTGCGAGGACGAACGGCAGTATGTCGGGTGGGAGGGCCAGCGGTGGACGACCAGCACCGAGCTCGTCCGCGACCACAGCAGCGACCTCCGGGAAGAGGAGACCGACCTGCTCGGGATCGGGACCTCCCCATCCTTCGCAATCGGACAGCGAGCGCTGCTCGTGTGCACCCCGCAGGGCAATGTGCTCTGGGACTGCGTCTCCTTGCTCGACGATGCCGCGCACGACGAAGTCGCCCGCCGCGGTGGCCTCGCTGCGATCTGCTTGTCGCATCCGCACTTCTACGCCGCGTGCGTGGATTGGGCGGACGCATTCGATGCGCCGATCCTCATTCCCACCGCGGATCGGGACTGGATCCAGCGTCCCTCACCACGCATCGAGCTATTCGGAACTGACGAGGTGGCGCCAGTCCCGGGCGTGACGCTAGCCCGGATCGGCGGCCATTTCGACGGTGCCGCGGTGCTGCACTGGCCGGCTGGATCCGAAGGGCGCGGCGCCCTGCTCACCGGCGACACCATCACCGTTGTGCAAGACCGCCAGTGGGTGAGCTTCATGTGGAGCTACCCCAACCTCATCCCACTCGACGCCGCCACGGTCGCGGCGATCGCCCGCCGCATCGAGGGCTACCGCTTTGACCGGGTCTACGGCGGCTGGTGGGGCCGGACTGTCGTCGAGGACGGCCCGGGCGCCATCCGCCGCTCGGCGCAGCGCTACATCACCCACCTCAGCGAATCTTGGGCACGCCCCCGACCTGGCTGACGAGGGACGGAAGTTTCAGGGATGGTGAACCCGTGACAATGGACGCAGTCAACCATCACGCCGACCATCCGGGCTTTGCCGGAGTGACGGGACTGTTGATCGGGCTCATCATGAGCCTCGCGGGAGGTGCCGCCGCCCGCCTCGCCGCCGACGTGGCCGCCGTGTCGGATGATGACCGGGTCATTGACGTTGGCTGCGGCCCCGGCACCGCAGTCAGGGAAGCCGCCCGCCGCGGAGCGCGCGTGACCGGGGTGGATCCGGCACCCGTGATGCTTCGGCTCGCTCGGACGTTGACTGCTGACCGACCTGCCATCAACTGGGTCGACGGCGCTGCGGAACACCTGCCGGAGCGCGACGCCTCGGCGACGGTGGTGTGGTCGCTAGCCTGCGTTCACCACTGGAGAGACGTCACAGCAGGACTCGCCGAGATCAAGCGAGTGCTCGCCCCCGGCGGCCGGTTCGTCGCGATCGAGCGCCTGGTGCGACCCGGCGCCACTGTGTTGTCCAGCCATGGCTGGACAACACCACAGGCGGAGTCCTTCGCAGCTCAGTGCCTGGCGGCCGGCTTGGTAGACGCCCGGGTCGAGAACCATACGCCCGGCCGGCGTGCGCTTGTGGTGGTCACGGCCGTACGACCGTGAGCATCGGGGCGTCGTCATCGGACGGGCGGGCCGCCCCATTTCGACACGAACCGCTGCCGGTCCACCTCGGCGTAGTCGGCAAGCTCATCCGTCAGCGGTCGACCGGGACCGTGCTCAATGGTCAGGCCACGCACCAGACCCGTGCCAGCTGCCTTGCGGTGCTGCCATTCGAAGTCGTCGGCGGCGTAGCGCCAGCGGAACTGCTCGTCGAAGCGCAGCCCGAGTTCGCCGGCTACCAGCATGCAGGCACCGGGGATGCAGTGCTCCGTCGTCCACGGGTCCAGGTCGTAGCGGGTCTCGACCGCGCTGGTAACAACGCCGCGCCAGTCGGCACCGACCATCGCGAGGTTGTAGTTGCGCAGCACCATCCGCAGCCGGGCCAGCGTCGACCATTCGATGCGCACGTCGAACTCCATGCACAGCACCTCGTAGGGCCCCGGTTCGTGGTGCTGCTCGATCCACTCCAGACCGGTATTCCACCTGCGGGAGACATTCACCCCCGGTTCGGCGGACACCAGCAGGGTCATCCCGGGTAGGTCTTCCGGTGCGATCGGCTCGGGGTGGGTGGTGACCACCACCGTCCGGTCCACCGGATGGCTCAGGTGCGCCAGAGACGTCGTGAGGTCCCCCAAGCGCGGATGGTGGCACGGGGTCAGTACCCAGGTGTTCATGCTGTCTCCAGGAAGCAAGCATCGATCGTGGTCGTCGACAGCGAGCGGGTGCGGCACGTGACCCACGCATGGCGAGTCACTGATTTGGTCAACGCCCTCTGGGCCTAGTAGTCACGCGCCGCGCGTGCGGCCGGACCGCGCCTGCGCCATCCATGCACGGCACGATTGGTAGCGTTGGCCATCTGTACTACGCCCATTCCATGATCGGGTTCAGCCCGGAAGCGAGACTTACGTAGCGATGCTGGACCGCGTGGTGATCGACGGCCTGTTCCCCGCTGACCTGCCTGAACCCGCCCACTGGGAACGTCACTACCCACCGCGGGAGCTCCCCGAGGGTGCTCAGGTCACTCGCTTCGGTCCCTCGCCGACCGGTTTCGTGCATATCGGCGGCATCTACGTGGCCACGATCGACCGCGACATCGCGGCGCACTCCGGCGGCGTCTACCTGGTGCGGGTGGAAGATACCGACCAGTCACGGGAAGTCGAGGGCGCGCTGGCGCAGTTCGCCCGCGCGTTCGACTACTTCGGTATCCCGTCGGACGAGACCGACGGGCACGGCAACTACGGCCCCTACCATCAGTCCGCCCGCGAACGCATTTACCTCAGCTACGTGCGAGAACTGCTGCGCCACGACAAGGCATACCTGTGCTTCGCCACCAAGAGCGAACTCGCCGACATCACCGGCCGCCAGCAAGCCGCCAAGATCCCCACCGGCTACTACGGATCCTGGGCCATCTGGCGCGATGCCGAACCTGGCACCGTACGTGCCAAGCTCGATGAAGATGCCCCATACGTGGTGCGCTTCCGCGCGCCGGACATCAACAACGGGCAGCGGGTCCGCTTCACCGACGCGATCCGGGGCAAGTTGGAGCATGAGGCCAATCGCAACGACACGGTCATCCTCAAGTCGTCTGAGCAATCGCCCCGGCTGCCCACCTACCATTTCGCGCACGCGGTAGATGACCACCTGATGCGTGTCACGCTGGTCATCCGCGGCGAGGAGTGGATTTCCTCGGTCCCGCTGCACTTGCAGCTATTCGACGCCCTGGGCTTCGAACCGGTCACCTACGCGCACATCGCTCCGCTGATGAAGAAGATTGCCGGCGGGAAACGTAAACTATCCAAGCGCACAGACCCCGAAGCCGGCGTCGACTTCTACATCGAAGCCGGTTACCCGGCCGAGGCCGTCCTCTACTACCTGCGCGGCTTAGCCAACGGACGGCTCGCCGAACTGCCCCTGGAGAAAGCGCTCGCTACCCCGATCCGGCTGGATCAGTGCGGAGTCGCCGGTCCGCTGGTGGACCTGGTCAAGCTCGAAGACATCAGCGCCGACCACATCGCCACCCTGCCCGGCCCCCAGATTGTCGACGCCGTCCGAATTTGGGCTGGCCAATTCGATCCCGAACTGGCCGCCGTCCTCGACGCTGAGCACGATCTCGCCCTGCGGACCCTCGCCGTGGAACGCGACGGTGTCGACAATCCTCGCAAGGATCTGCGCAAGTGGTCGGATTTCCGGACCGCCTACGGATTCTTCTTCCCGCAACTGTTCGCCGCATTATCCGGCCCCACCGACGAACGCCTCACGCCGCTCGGTGTGGACGCCACCATCACCGCGAACTTCGCCCATGACTTCGCCGACGGCTACCAGCACCTGGATGACCCGCAGGAATGGTTCAACCAGATTCGCGAGCTCGCCGCAAAACATGGCTTCGCCCCCAACGCCAAGGAGTACAAGAAGAATCCTGACGCCTATCCGGGTTCAATTCGCGAAGCATCGCAACTCATCCGCGTCGCCCTCACCGGCTCCACCCGCAGCCCCGACCTCCACGCCGTCACCCAAGCACTCGGTGCTGCAGAAGTCCTTCGCCGGCTGCGCGCGCTAGCCAGCTGACTGTGCCCCCGCCTATTGGAACCTAATCGCGGATGTGAGCGCCCAGAAACCGCCAAATGGAACCTAATCGCAGTTCCTGGGCCCGGCTGACTGGCTATTGGAACCTTATGGTCGTTGTCAGCTCATCGAGCTGAGGCAGAACGGGTGGCCGATTGGATCGAGCATGACCCGCCAGCGATGCGGTC
>JAICHZ010000007.1 GCA_025924655.1 Pseudonocardiaceae bacterium
GGTGGATCGCCCGAACTACCGACCCGAAGCCGCTGTGGATGGCTGGAAGCGCGTCTTCGATTTCTTCAACCGCCACCTCGCCACCTAGAAAGTGCTCTGCGCCTCCCGAACTCCACAGCAGAGTTGTTTCGCTGGCCTGGGGTTCAGGGAGTCCACGCAACACCGTTGGTTGGTGGGGTTGAGGGTAGTGGTTTGTGGGGGGGTTGATGGTTTTGTGATGCTCGCGTGTGGGGTGGGGCAGGCTGGGCCTGCCCGTGTTTCCTGTCTGAGGGGTCGCAGAGGCTCGGGGGTCCAGGGCGCGCCGCAAGGCGCGTCGCGCGCAGCGCGGTGCGGAGCACCCTGGAGGCCTGAGGGGCGGCCCCGTATCCTGCGCGGGCATCACAAAACCAGCGGCGGCGCAGCCGCCTCCGCTTGTCGTTGGGGTGGGTCTACCCGGGTGGCTGGTGAGCCCGCGAGGTTGGTGTGGGGTGGTTAGCCGGCTAGGAGTCGGGCCAGGGCTTGGGCGGGGGTGTCCCAGCCCAGTGTTTTGCGGGGCCGGGTGTTGAGCTCCTCGGCGACCTCGGCGAGGTGTTCGGCGCTGTGCACGGACAGGTCGGTGCCTTTGGGGAAGTACTGGCGCAGCAGCCCGTTGGTGTTCTCATTCGTGCCGCGTTGCCAGGGTGAGTGCGGGTCACAGAAATAGATCGGCAGCTCGGTGGCCAGGGTGATCTCGGCGTGGTGGGCCATTTCGATGCCTTGGTCCCAGGTCAGGGAGCGGCATAGCGCAGCGGGTAGGGTCGCGATGGCGCCGAGCATGGCGTCGCGGACCTCTTCGGCGCCGTGCCGGCCGGGTAGGTGCAGCAGCATCACAAACCGGGTGGCCCGCTCGACCAGGGTCCCGATCGCCGAATTGCCGTCCTTGCCGATGATCAGGTCACCTTCCCAGTGACCGGGGATCGCGCGGTCCTCGACCTCGGCCGGCCGCTGGGAGATCATGATCTCCTGCGGGATCTGGCGTCGCCCGCGTTGGTCAGGCATCCGCCGCGGCCGACGCAGCGCCCGCCCGGTACGCAGACACCGGGTCAGCTCCCGGCGCAGCTCACCCCGGCCCTGCACATACAACTCCTGATAGATCGTCTCGTGGCTCACCCACATCTCCGGTTGCTCAGCAAACTCCCGGCGCAGTGCCCGCGAGATCTGCTCCGGGCTCCACCGCTTGGTCAGCCCAGCTTGCACCCACGCACACAACACCGCATTCGTGGCCAGCTTGCGCGGCTTGGGCCGCCGCGCCCGCTCCTCGGCCTTGAGCTGAGCCAACCGGGCCCGATACCGGATCCCCGAACACGACCCCCGACCCCGACCGGTGGGGCGAATCGTGCGGTTACGCCGCAACTCCCGGCTCACCGTCGAGGCAGCCCGACCCAACCGGGCGGCAATCGCCCGAACGCTCAGCCCCGCGGCCCGGCCCAGCGCGATCTCCTCCCGCTCGGCCAGCGACAGATACCGCCCACACCCACCATCAAGATCACCCGGGATGATGCCGCCCGCCTCGGCCACCCACGTCCGCCCCGCCGTCACCGACACCCCCGCCCGGGCCACCGCATCCTCGTGCGACACACCCTCCAACCGCGCCCGCCAAAACACCCGAACCTGCTCCCGAGGAACCCGCTCACCCATCACAACACCCACTTCAGTCAGGATGTTGCGAGCGCTCCTTGAATCCGCCTGCGGGCGCACGTCGGTACTGTCGAGTTCACGACGCGCCGGGAGGGGATTAGGCGTGCCGCACGGTTACCGGAACGTTGCGGGCGGCGAAGATGCCTCGGCTGTAGAACTTCAACGGCACGCCGGGGGTCAGCCGGATCTCGGCGTACTGGTCGAGCAGCACGCCCACTGCGACCCTGGCCTCAACCCGGGCCAGCAGTTGGCCGATGCAGAAGTGGATACCGTGACCGAAGGCCACGTGGTGGTTGCCGCTGCGGTGGATGTCGAACCGGTCAGGGTTGGCGAACTCCCGTTCGTCCCGGTTGGCCGACACCAGCCACGGCGTGACGATCACGTCGGCTGGGATGATCTCCCCGGCCAGCGCGGTCTCGACCGTGGTCACTCGGCCGACTTGGGTGAACGACGAGCGGTACCGCAGTACCTCCTCGATGGCGGCCTCCACCAACGTGCGGTCAGTGTGTAGCTGCGCCCACACCTCGGGGTGCTCATCAACGCACAGTATGGTGTTGCCAAGCAGCGCGGTGGTGGTGATGTGCCCGGCGATCAACAGCACGATGGAGAAGTTCACCACCTCCACGTCCGACAGCCGCTCACCGTCGGCCTCGACCTCGGCTAGCCTGCTGATCAGGTCGTTCCGTGGGCGAGCACGTCGATCGGCGCAGTGTTCACCGAGGTAGGCCACCATGTCCGCGGTGCCTTCATCGACTTTCCGGGCCAGCTCGGGATCGTTCGGATCGGCGGTGTCCTGGTCGAACAGCTTGTCCGCCCAGGACCGGAACAGCTCACGGTCCGAGATCGGCAGGCCAAGCAGTTCGGCGATCACCGTCACCGGCAACGGGTAGGCCAGCGCGGAGACGAGGTCGAACTCGGCGGCACCGCCAGTGGCGTCGAGCAGCTCGCGGGTCACCTCTGCGATGCGGGGAGCCAGCCCGGTGACGACTTTCGGGCTGAAGGCCGCCCCGACCAGCCTGCGCAATGTGTGGTGGCGTGGCGGATCGGTCCGTGTCAGATTGCCCTCGGTGAACTTGTCGCCTACCGGGAACACCCGGCCCACGTCGGAAGAGAACACCTGCGAGTCGGAGATCGCCCGCGCCACGTCGGCGTAGCGGAACACGTGCCAGATGCCGTACTCGTCGCGCCACACTGGGTGCTCGTCGCGCATCTGGCGCAGCCAGGGCAGCAGGGTGCGGCCACCGTCGTCGATGGTCGGTGGGGAGGTGTGCGCCTCGGCAGTCATGGTCGCCCGGTCTCGTAGAGGTGGGTGGCGTAGGCGGGGCCGTAGTAGCGTTCGAGGTCCTCCAGGGCGTCGTGTGGTCGTTCGAGGCGCTGGGCGATCTGAGCGCGGGAGGGCACCGCGGCTGCGTTCCAGGTGCGGGGCTGCCACAGGTCCGAGCGCAGGAACGCCTTCGAGCAGTGGTAGAAGACCTGATGGATCTCGACGACGAGGGCCAACAGCGGTCGATGGCCCTTGACCCGCATCTGGTCGAAGAACGGCGCGTCGGACACCAGACGTGCTGCGCCGTTGATCCGTAAGGTGTCGCCGCGCCCGGGGACGAGATATATCAGCCCGACGTGCGGGTTGGCCAGGATGTTGCGGAAGCCGTCGGCGCGCCGGTTGCCTGGGCGCTCCGGGATGGCGATCGTCGTGTCGTCGAGCACGAGCGTGAAACCCGGCGGATCACCCTTCGGTGAGACGTCGCAGCTGCCGTCCGCGCCCGAGGTGGCCACCAGGCACAACGGCGAGCTGGCGAGCCACTGCTTGTCGTAGTCGTGCAGCCGGGGCCTGGTCTTGGCCGCGACCCGGGGTAGCGGCTCGCCGATAAGCTCCCGCAGCTGCGCCTCCGAGGTGATCTCCGTCATGTAACCAGTGTCCAGGTCAGCCGAACCCGGCGCACAGCGGATGAGGACCTGGCGGCCCGGGAACGACGACGTAAGGTCGCATGCGGAGGCGGGTCATGGCGCTGCGAGGCAACGTACTGCGGGCTGCGCTCGACCGGTTCCTGGCCACTGGACTTGACGATGCTCTCATCCGTCCGGCGCCGGGCGAGGCGGAGCAGCGCGCGCTGGCACTGTTCACGTCGGTGGTGGCGACGGTACCGGCCTACCGGACGTTCCTCGCCGAGCACGACGTCGACCCCGCGGCGGTGCGGACCGTCGCTGACTTCCGGGCGCTACCGCTGCTCACCAAGGACAACTACCTGCGCCGGTACCCGCTGGCGCAGCTGTGCCGGCACGGCGAGCTGGTGAGCTGCGACATGATCGCGGTGTCCTCCGGCTCGACCGGTGAACCCACCTTCTGGCCGCGGTCGGTGGCCGACGAGTTCGCCGTGGCTACCCGGTTCGAGCAGGTCTTCCACGACAGTTTCGACGCTGACCAGCGCACGACGCTGGCTGTGGTGTGCTTCGCGCTGGGGACCTGGGTCGGCGGCATGTACACCGCGAGCTGCTGCCGGCACCTGTCGGCTAAGGGCTACCCGATCACGGTGATCACACCGGGTAGCGATGTCGACGAGATCCTGCGGGTGATCACCGCGCTGGGCCCGCAGTTCGAGCAGGTGGTGTTGCTCGGGTACCCGCCCTTCCTCAAGGGCATCATCGACACCGGCCTGACTCGTGGCGTGCCATGGCCGGACTACCACGTCAAGCTGGTCCTGGCAGGTGAGGTGTTCAGCGAGGAATGGCGCGTGCTGGTCGGTGAGCGTCTGGGTGGTGGCGAGCCGTGTTTCGGCTCAGCGTCGCTCTACGGCACCGCCGATGCGGGTGTGTTAGCCACCGAGACGCCGCTGTCGATCTGCATCCGCCGTTACCTCGCAGCGCACCCGGCCGTCCCGCGGGAGTTGTTCGGCGAGGCGCGGCTGCCCACACTTGCCCAGTACGACCCCCGCAGCCGGCTGTTCGAAACTCACGAAGGCACCCTGCTGTTCACCGGCGACAACGGAATTCCGCTGATTCGCTACCACATTGCCGATACCGGCGGGCTCACGTCGTTCGACGAGATGCTCGCTTTTCTGGCCGATCACGGCTTCGCCCCGGCAGCCGAGCTCGGTGCCGGCCGGCGGGGTATCCGCGAGCTGCCCTTCGTCCATGTGTTCGGCCGTTCACGGTTCACGGTGTCCTACTTCGGCGCGAACATCTATCCGGAGAACGTCACCGTCGGCCTGGAGCAGCAGCCGGTCGCCGCGTGGGTCACCGGCAAGTTCGTGATGGAGTCCAAGGAGGACGCCGACCACGACCGGTACCTGGCCATCGCGGTCGAGCTGGCTGCGGGGGTGACCAGCACAGAGGAAATGCGAGACGAGATCGCGCAGTCGATCGCCGGTCAGCTCCGCAGGCTCAACAGCGAGTTCGCCCACTACACGCCGCCGGAACACCAGCTCCCGCGGGTGACCCTGCACCCGGCCGGCGACCCGGAGTACTTCCCCACCGGCGTCAAGCACCGGTACTCCCGCTAATCAGGGTGCGGAGTGAAACGCCCGATAGCCGCGAGAATAACGGCAGGTAAAAGAGGCTGGGATTTCCCTGAAGGTTTCCCGAGAGATCGCCATGAGGCGTACCAATTGAGCCCAGCGTCGCGATCCAACGGGCATGAAGTGCGTACTGACACTGGCGGTGACAGCGCTACTCTGCACCGCTGGTGCGGGATTGGCCTCTGCGGAGATCGCGCCGGCAGTCCAGGCCGCATCGATGGTGGCCAGGCACTCGACGCCGACCCCACCCCAACGCATCACCGCACCCGCTGCCGGCGGCGATACCGCTCCCGTACAGGTGGCAGCGGTTGCGCCAACAGTTGACCAAGCCAGCACCGCAGCGACGACGGCTCAGCAGGCGATGCACGCAGTACTACCGGACGCCCAGGACGGATTCGAGGTTTTCGACTTACCGACCGGGACGGTGCTCACCAGTCACAACGCCGGCCAGCAATTCGCCGCCATGTCGGTGGTCAAGTTGCTGATCGCCGTTGACGCATTGGCTCAAGATAATTGGGAAACCCCGGATGGCGCGACTCAACAGGAAATACACCAGATGCTCGCTGACAGCGATGACGAGATCGCAAACCGTCTCTGGACTGCCGGCGGTGGCCCCGCCATCGTGACCAGAATGGTCGGCCAGCTCGGGCTCACCGGCACCCAGCCGCCGGACGATCCCGGCGAGTGGGGTGACACTCTGATAACGCCACAGGACATGGTGACGGTGTATCGCTACATCACCGAGCAGCTACCCGGCCCCGACCGGGATCTGTTGCTCGGTGCGCTTGCCGGCGCCCCGAAGATTGCCGCGGACGGCTTCAACCAGTACTTCGGCATTCCGGACGGGATACCGCACACCAACTGGGCGATCAAACAGGGCTGGGGCACCAGCGGCTCCCAAGCCGTGATGGGTAGCACCGGCCTGGTCGGGACGGATCGGCGTTACGTGGTCGTGGTGCTGGCGTCCGCGCCAGCTGACTCGTACCCCACGGTCCCCGCCGTGGTCACCGCCGGAGCCAGTGCATTGGCAGGCTTAGTCAGCGCACCCGCGTCATAACTCCAGCTCCTCCCGATATGGAGACATATCGGGGTAAAGGGAGGTCGTTTTACCCCGATATGTCTCCATATCGGGGTAATTTATTCGCGCAGTGCGTCCTCGATCTCGCGAAGTCCCTGTGCCGCGCGCCAAAGGTGATCTTCGGGATAGACGCCGAAGCCTTGATGCTCGCGACGCCAGTCCCGGTCGTGGTAGTGATCGAGCACAGTCGTCAGGTGCCGCCGGGAGACGGCACGTTCCGCATGCAGCTGGGGGCGCCAGTCCTCGGGCTGCGGCTCCACCACGGGCAGGCTGCACCCCCTGCGCAGCGCATCTAGCACTCCGTCGTCGGCACCGTCCCGGTCCGCCCAAAAGCGAACCACGCGCCGGTGCGTCGCGTTCCAGGCCGGCCACGTCTGCGGGCGGTACCACCACAGCACGGGACGCTTGCCGAGCCGCAACCGCTCCGACACCCACTCGGCCGTGGGGTGCAGGGCAATCCACGGCAGCTCGTCGGCCGGAAGATCGAGCAGCAGCACCACCGCGGCGTCCTCGACGGTGTCAGCGCTGCTGAGCAACTCCCCGGTAACCCATATCGACACTAATGGCCACCCAGTTGGCCCGTCCCGGAACCGGAGACCCTCGCTGGCAGCCTCGGCCAGCTCGGTCAGGTGCCGGACCGCGCTGCTCCGTTTCATCGTGACAAGTCTACCCACTTGATCACGTCGAGAGAGCGGGAGGAAGCAAGTCTCACATGTGATACGCTTGGTCCATGAGCGAAGTCACGGTTCGCGAGCTGCGCAATCACGGCGGTGAGGTCATCGATCGGGTAGCCGGCGGCGAAACGGTGACAGTAACCAGGGCGGGCAAACGAGTGGCGGAACTGCGCCCCCTCATGCGGCCACCGTTGAAAGCAACGGCGCTACTGTCCCGCTGGAGGAATCTACCTCGGGTTGACCCCCAAGAGTTCCGGGCCGATATCGACGCGGTCATCGACCCTTCGCTGTGAACCCATCGCAGCATCGGCGCGGTCTGCTGGACACCAACACCGTCATATCGTTGCCTCGGCTGACCGAACCGAGTGTGCTTCCGGAAGAGCCATTGATTTCGGCCATCACGCTGGCCGAGCTCTCTGTCGGCCCGCTTGTTGCCACTTCAGAGGTAGAGCGGGCCGCCCGGCAGGCGCAAGTGCAGCAAGCGGAGGCGGATTTCGACCCGCTCCCGTTTGATGTATCCGCTGCCAGAGCATTCGCCCGGGTAGCAGCGTCGCTGCGACGCGCCGGTCGAAAGCCCACCACGCGTGCCTATGACGCCATGATCGCTGCCGTCGCGATCGCCCAGGGCCTCCCCCTCTATACGTCCAACATCGAGGACTTCACGGGCATTGACGGGCTCCATGTCATCGCCGTGCCACATCCTGACCAAGTACCGGAACAGCGGACCTGACAGGCCTGCTACAGCGCTCAGCCTCCCGAACTCCACCAGGGAGCTGTTCGGGCCGACCTGCGAGAGCTCTGCTGTGGGGTTCGGGAAGCGCAACGCAATGGGCCGCGGGGCTACGGCGCAGGGGAGTGGAAGCCCTCGGTACCGAGGGCGAGCGCGATAGTGCCCAGGCCGCCGTGCGTGTTGAGGTAGCTCAGCTCTCGGGACATGTCCCCAACGCCATTGCTGCCGGCCAGCGGCGCCAACGCCAGCGATGTCAGCACACCTAGCGCCTTGCCGTCGTTGGTCAGCACGGCACTACCCGAGTCGCCGGGGATCCCGGGCGTGAGCGTGTAGCAGGTGTGTGACCAGCCACCGCCATCGTCGCCGAGGCTGAATCCCACCTTCGGGGACAGCGCTGAGACGCCACCGCGTAACGGCGAGTTACCGTAGGTCAGTATCCGGTCACCGACGGCGATAGCGGTAGTAGAGATGCCGGTCGGTCCACCGAAGAAGGGCACGGTCGGGTTGACCTTGCCACGGTCCGTTGGGTCGATCTTGACGAGCGCCAGGTCATTGAAGTCGCAGGTATTGGGGTCCTTCTCACCGTTTTTGGCCATGGTGATCCACGAGCTGTATACCAGGGTGCCCGGCTTGCTGGCCCCGGTGATTTTGACTGGCGTCCCCAGCGGCATCGTCGCCGAGGTGCAGCCGCTGGTCTCGGTCGGCGCCCCGGTGCCAGCGCAGTGCGCGGCCTGCCCGATGAACTCGTCGGTGGTGTTGTAGAAGATGAAGTTGGCGGTGCACTCGCCCTGCCCGGTGACGGTGTTCACCCCTGGGTGGATGGTCGCCTGCGCTGCGGGTGCCCAGACCGGCCCAGCGGCTGCGGCGGTGCCGGGAATCATGACAGCGACCGACACCACCGCCGCGACAGTAGCCAACGCCGTGGCTGCGCTCGTCACAACAGTGCGGACCACGCGGCGGGGGCGTTTCACGGTGCGGTGGTGCATGCGAGCTTTTCCTCCTGTATGACGCCGACTTCAGGTCTGTCACTCTCTGCGTCCGGCAGGCTGGCACGCCGGACGCGCGCGAGTCGCGAGAGCGGGATGAGGGTACACAATGCGTGTGCTAGCGCTGCCTGGTGACCCGCCTCGCGCTACCTTCTGATCGGGCGCAACCCGGGGACGATCAGCGGTACCCGCTGACGGTACTGGTCATAGGCACCCCCGAGGGTGCGGTCGAGCAACCGTTCCTCGGCGCGGATCTTCAACCCGACCAGTAGCACGCCCAACCCGAAAAAGGCCACCCATCGGCCCAGCCCATCGATCGCAGCGGTGCCGGCCAGCATGCCAAGCAGGCCGGTGTAGATCGGGTGCCGGGTGACGCCGTACGGCCCGTCAGTTCGCAACGCGTGGTCGTCCTTGACCACGGCGGACGATGTCCACATCGTGCCGAGTGCCCGTCGGGCCCACAGGGTGAAGCCGGTGGAGACGACCAGGACTGCAACACCGAGCGCAACGAGCCACCTGGCGTCCAGCGTGATCGAACGCCACAATCCCGCGGGCACGAGCCAGCCGAGCACCACGACGGCGGCGGGTCCGATGAACCACGGCGACACCGAGACCGACCGCTCCCGCACGGCCGGTGCTCGACGAGAGTTGTAGATCGCGCCGGCCAGCCAGACCAGCGCGAACAATCCCCAGCAGACCGTGACGGTCAGGGCGGGTAGCCAGTGCCACAACCCGGCGGCAGGCATGCGTAAAGCCTCCTCTTCGCGGCTGCGACGCGCCAAGCGTCACGATAGCGCCGGTGTCCGTAGTAAACCCCTTGTGCGCGACGTCGATAGCGGGTTACGTCTTGACGGATGAGCCTGCGAGAGGCGGTCCGGATAGCGCTTCGCGGATTGCGCGCGCACCGGCTACGCTCCGTGCTGACGATGCTCGGTATCATCATCGGGGTCGCGGCGGTGATTTTTCTGGTCGCCATCGGAAATGGCGTGCAGTCCTCGGTCAACGCAAAGATCCAGCCGCTGGCCAACCTGATCACCATCGTGCCCTCGACCGGCAACGTCCCCGGCGGCGGCCCGCCCAAGGACTTGATCGACGACGACGTCGCGGCGCTGCAAAAGCAAGTACCCGACGCGGCCGCCGTCATCCCAGCCGCTACTGGTCAAGCCCTGGCCGAAACTGAGACCACCCAGTTCCGTGCGACCGTAATCGGTTCCACCGATCAATGGCTGGACGTGAGCAACCGGGATCTTCAGGTGGGATCGTTCTTCGACCAGAGCCAGGCTCGTTCCGTCGCCAGGGTGGTGGTCCTCGGGCCTACCGTCGCGAGCACTCTGTTCGGTGACGCCCGGGCCGCGTTCGGTCAGACAGTGCGGGTCAACCACCAGACATTCAAGGTCATCGGTGTGATGCAATCGGTCGGGGAGCCGGGCGATAACGATGTGGTCATGCCGCTGGACACCGCGCGCCGCTACGTCTTCGGCGGCGGCGACAAGCTCAACCAGATCATCGTGCAAGCCACCCAAGCGGACGTCGTGCCCGTTGCCGAGAAAGACGTGATTCGCACTCTCAGCGACCGGCACCGAATCGAAGACCCCGCAAAGCGGGACTTCGAGGTTCAATCGCTGCGCAGCCGGCTGGACACCTTCAACCAGATCCTCAAGCTTCTCACCCTGTTCACCGCTTCTGTCGCGGCGATCTCGCTTTTTGTCGGTGCCATCGGCGTCTTGAACATCATGCTGGTCTCGGTCACCGAACGGACCCGCGAGATCGGTATCCGCAAAGCGATCGGCGCCACCCGCCGGGCGATCCTGCAACAGTTCCTCATCGAGTCCATCGTGCTGGCCGGTCTCGGTGGGATCATCGGGGTCGGCGTCGGGGTTGGGCTGTCTGTGCTCGGTGCTGCGATCGCGCCGTCCTTCGGCGCCACCGTCGGCACCTTCGCCCCGGCCGTGTCGATTCCCTCGGTGCTGCTGTCATTCGGGATCAGCCTCGTGATCGGACTCGTCGCCGGTGGTTACCCGGCCAACCGTGCCGCCCGGCTACGGCCCGTCGAAGCTCTCCGATACGAGTAGCGTGCCGTCCCGTGGCGGCCAGGGCAGTAGCGGTGATCATGCTCGCGACCACGACCCTGGTCGGGTGCGGGACTGCGGGCCAGCCTCCGGCGCACTCGCTGGAAGTGGCCCGGTCGGCTGATCCGATCCTGGTTCCGGCGCTGACCGGCCAGCAGCCGCGGGCCGCGGCGAAGGATCCTCGCGCGCTGGCCCGGCAGCTCACCGTCGCTGAGACCGCCGTCCGGGACCGGGCGACGCCGCCCGAGCTGGTCGCCGCGGCCGGCGCAACGGCGCAGGTCGCCTACCTTGCGCTAGTTGACCGGCCGGACTGGGACGCTGCCGTGCTGGCTGACGTCGCGGCGCCGGTCCGCGACGCGGTGCGCCGCAACACCGCCGCCAGCCGCGAGCTGCGGGCGATGACTCCCCGGCCACCGACGACCGTCCCAGCCTGGCGGATCGTCGAGCCCCTGCCCGCGGTGCAGTTGCGGGCGTACTACGCCGAGGCGCAGCGGCGTTTCCGGGTGCCGTGGTCGGTGCTGGCCGCGGTGCATCTGGTCGAGACCAAGATGGGTCGGATCGTGGGGCTGTCCACCGCAGACGCGCAGGGCCCGATGCAGTTCCTTGCGGCTACCTGGACGCGTTACGGCCTGGGCGGCGATGTGTGGAATACCCGCGACGCGATCCTCGGCGCGGCCAACTACCTGGCCGCCAACGGTGCCGCCGACGGCACCGACACCGGTCTTGACAACGCCCTCTACCGCTACAACAACGACTTCCGTTATGTCCAGGCCGTGCGGCACTACGCCGCGCTGATGCAGGCCGACGAGCGCGCCTACCTGGGTTTTCATGCCTGGCAGGTCTACTACCGCACTAACCTCGGCGTGATTTTGTTACCGACTGGGTACGCGTCTTCGCAGAAGATGCCGGTGCAGCAGTGGCTGGCCACGCGGCCGCGGTGAGGGGTTGGACGGCTGTTCGGTGGGGTAACCCGCCAACCTACCGAGCGTGGGGAGCCGTAAATGACATTCCGGGACCGGATCGCTGAGCCGTGGGGAGCCCGGACCCCATACGAGTCTGGTGGGATCTGGCCGACGCGAGTCGACACCTACCTGGCCGACGGGGTGAGCGACGAGCAGGTCGACCGATGGGTGCAGTCCGCCTCGATCCTGCATTCCAATGGGGACGCGCTGGACATCGCGGTCTCCGGCGGTCAGATCGTCGGGGTCCGTGGTCGCGGGGCCGACCGGGTCAATCATGGTCGCCTCGGCCCTAAGGATCTGTTCGGCTGGCAGGCGAATGCCGCCGCGGACCGGCTGACCACCCCACTGATCCGCGAGCGCGGCCAGCTGGTGGAAACCGACTGGGGACACCGCGATGGACCGGATCGTGCAACGCAGCAAGGAGCTGCTCGCTGAGCAGGGGCCGAGCGCGCTGGGCTTCTACACCACTGGCCAGCTGTTTCTGGAGGAGTACTACACCCTGGGGGTGATCGCGCACGGCGCGATCGGCACCAACCACGTCGACGGGAACACCAGGCTGTGCACCGCGACCGCCGCCGAAGCATTGAAGGAGTCGTTTGCCTGCGACGGCCAACCCGGCTCCTACAGCGACGTCGACCACGCCGACGTCATCGCGCTCTACGGCCACAACGTGGCCGAGACGCAGACCGTGTTGTGGATGCGCATGCTGGACCGGCTGGCTGCGCCGAATCCGCCGAAGTTGATCTGTGTCGATCCCCGGGAGACGCCGGTTGCGCAGGCGGCGACAGTGCACCTCGCACCGCTGCCCGGCACCAACGTCGCACTGATGAACGCGATCCTGCACGAGATCATCCGCAACGACTGGGTAGACCACGACTACGTCGCCGCATACACGGTCGGCTATGACGAGCTGGCCAAGCAGGTCGAGGACTATCCAGCGCAGCGGGTCGCGGAGATCTGCCAGGTACCGGCAGAACAGATCCACGAGGCCGCCCGCATCATCGGCACCGCCAAGCGGCTGCTGTCCACCGTGCTGCAGGGTTTCTACCAGTCCCACCAGGCCACCGCGGCGGCCGTGCAGGTCAACAACGTCAACATCATCCGCGGCATGCTCGGCAAACCGGGCGCGGGCATCCTGCAGATGAACGGGCAGCCCACCGCGGAGAACACCCGCGAGTGCGGCGCCGACGGCGACCTGGCCGGCTTCCGGAACTGGGCCAACGATTCGCACGTCGCGGAGCTGGCCCGGATTTGGAACATCGACCAGATGCAGATCCCGCACTACTCGCCGCCCACGCACTTGATGCAGATGATGCGGTACGTGGAGCAGGGGACGATCCGGTTGCTGTGGGTCAGCGGCACCAACCCGGCGGTGTCATTGCCAGAGCTACGCCGGATCCGCTCGATCCTGTCCCAGCAGCGGCTGTTCCTGGTCGTGCAGGACCTGTTCCTGACCGAGACGGCCGCGCTTGCCGACGTGGTGTTGCCCGCGGCGACCTGGGCGGAGAAGACCGGCACCTTCACCAATGCCGATCGCACCGTGCATCTGTCCGACAAGGCCGTCGAACCGCCCGGCCAGGCGCGCCCGGATCTCGACATTTTCCTCGATTACGCGCGGCGGATGGATTTCCGCGACAAGGATGGCCAACCACTGCCGCCCTGGCACGATCCTGAGTCGGCGTTCGAGGCGTGGAAACGGTGCAGCGCCGGCCGTCCGTGCGACTACACCGGGTTGAGTTACGCGAAGCTGCGCGGCGGCAGCGGCATTCAATGGCCCTGCACTGCGGAGCACCCTGACGGGACCGAACGCATTTACCTCGACGGGCAGTTCTGGAGCACACCGGACTACTGCGAGAGCTACGGCAGGGACCTGATCACCGGGGCTCCGGTGGAGCCCACCGAGTACCGCCCGATGAACCCCGCCGGCAAAGCGGTGATCAAAGCAGCCGAGTACCTACCGCCGCACGAGTCACGGCCCCGACGAACACCGCATCACGGCCCGTCAGCGCCGATGTCCCGGCCACCTACGGCGGCCCCGCCGCCCATGCGGATGAACAAACCTCTGGAGGTGGGCAGTGAAGCTCGACCTCGCGCTGCGCGAACTGCACCGCTCGGAGAAGTCCCTGGCCGCTGACCTGTTGAAGGTAGCCGACCGGCACAAGGTCGATCACGAGATCTATCACGTGGCCCGGGACCTGGCCCGGTGGTCGCAGCAGCACGTGCACGAGCTCGCCGAGATCGGCCCGCGCTACAACCTGAACCTCAAGTCCGATCCCCCAGAAGAAGCCCAGGAGGACTCCGGCCTGCTGTCCACGGTGCGCAGCAAGGCCAGCGAGCTGGTCGGCCGCCGCCCAGAACCGGGCCTGCTGCTGCTCGCCGACCTGCGCCACTTACACCGCGTCGCCGCTGGCGTCTCGCTGGACTGGGAACTGCTCGGCCAAGGCGCGCAGGCCGCCAAGGACTCTGAGCTGCTCGCGCTGACCAAGCGATGCCATCCGCAGTCGCTGCGGCAAATGCGATGGGCCAACGCGATGCTCAAGGTGCTGTCACCTCAGGTTCTGGCGAGCTAACTGTTAGGTCCTCGTCGCGAGGGGTACCCCTGGGCATCGATTACAGGAGGTGAGGCTGGTGCCAGCCAAGGACGAGATGCCCAGCACGCTGCAGCGTTCCCCGGAAAAAGCGCAGCGGACGTGGTCGAAGGCGCACGACTCGGCTGTCGAGAGCTACGGCGAGGGTGAGCGGTCGCACCGGACCGCGTTCGCCGCGCTGAAGCACACGCATCAGAAGGTCGGCGACCACTGGGAGCCCAAGGACGACGCGGGTCCCTCAGACGAGCGCGCGAAAGGCGGCGTCGACCCCAAGACCGGCCGCGGTCCCAGCGGTGAGACAGCCGGTGGTGTCAATGCCAACGCGAGCAAGCGAGAACTCCTCGACCAGGCGCGCCGGCTCGACGTTCGCGGCCGCTCCTCGATGAACAAGGACGAACTGGTGGACGCCCTGCGCAAGGCCAGCGACCGCAAGACCCGCCAAGCCCGCGAGCGCGACAAAAGCTGATATCAGGCAACCGACGAAGGGGCTTCGCGTGGAGCAGCGCACGCTGGGCAACGGCTTGGTCGTTTTCCCGGGCACCAAACGGGTGCGCTACCTGGAGGAGAATGCCGCCGCGGTCGACGTCAAACTCAGCGACGACGAGCTGGCCCGCATCGACGCTGCCGTACCGGTCGGCGCCGCCGCAGGTGACCGTTACCCGAACATGAGCTTCGTCCACGTCTAGTCGTCTAGTCGCAGATCGGCGGGAGGCGTCTTGACGGACGGCTCGTATGAGTTGCAGCCCATCGGGTGGGTCGAGTCTTCCCTGACCGATCCTGAGACGGCCCCCAAACAGGGTGATGAGGGATCGCCTGATGCTTGGCTGGTGTTCGAGCAAACCGTGAGCGAGGGTCTTCGGGACCTCCAGTGCGGTACCGACATCATCGTGCTGACGTGGCTGGACAGGGCACATCGCGACGTGCTGAAGGTGCATCCTCGCGACGATCCGGCGAACCCTGAAACGGGCGTCTTCAGCACCCGCTCTGCTGACCGGCCGAATCCCATCGGGCTGCACCGGGTCGAAATTCTGTCGATCAACGGGCCAAGAATCCGGGTGCGGAACCTCGAAGCCCTCGACAGGACACCCATCGTGGACGTCAAGCCGGTGCTCGACAATTACTCTCCGGCAGCCGATCAGCCCAAACAGGGAGGTTGGTCAGCAGCCGACCGGGCGGCTAGGGCGCGCGTATCTTGGAAGGATCGATGGCGTGCGCACCCTACTCAACATCATCTGGTTGCTGCTGTGTGGCATCTGGATGGCACTCGGGTACCTGCTCGCCGGGATCATATGCTGCTTACTGATCATCACGATCCCGTTCGGCTTGGCCTCCTTCCGGATCGCGAGCTTCGCGTTGTGGCCATTCGGTCGGACGCTTGTACGACGCGCCGACGCGGGCGCGCCCTCCCTCATCGGCAATGTGATCTGGATCATCTTCGCTGGTCTCTGGCTGGCCATTGCCCACGTGCTCACAGCCGTCGCGCTGGGCCTGACGATCATCGGCCTCCCGCTCGCCGTGGCGAACCTCAAGCTGGTGCCGGTGTCTCTCACGCCGCTCGGCCGGGTCATCGTCCCGATCGCTGACTAGTCGGGCTCGACGCCAAGTGGCTGGAGTCTGCTCGCGCGCCACGGCGATGAGTTCCTGGGCGGGCCGGAGTCTTATGGTCGGGGGCTTAAGAATCACGAGGCGCTGGCTCGCCGGCGCGCGGATCTGAAAAAACACCAGGGAGACACCATGGGACAGCCGGTAGTGCACTTCGAGGTCATCGGTAAGGACGGCGCCGCGCTGCAGTCCTTCTACTCCGACCTGTTCGGTTGGAAGATCGACGCCAACAACCCGATGAACTACGGCATCGTGCAACGCGAGGAAGGCGCCGCCGGAATCGGTGGCGGTATCGGGGCGGGGCCGGAGGGCTATCCCGGTCACGTCACCTTCTACATCGGGGTTCCCGACGTCGAGGCCGCGCTGGCCAAGGCAGAGGGCCTCGGCGGGTCGCGGGTGATGGGCCCCGAGAAGGTCATGGAAGACATCGAGATCGGGCTGTTCAACGACCCGGAGGGGCACTTGATCGGCGTCGTCAAGACGAGCTGAGCGCCGGGGGTATTCCGCGCGGCCGGTGGTGGGCGAGGTCGGCGTGGTGGTCGGCGCCGTCGCGGGAGTGTGGGTCGGTGTGCACGATGGCCGATGTCAGCCGCGGCACGGCATGGATGAGGCGGTGTTCGGCCTCGACGGCGATGGTGTGTGCCGCCAGAACCGTCAGGTCGGCCGGCACGGCGATGTCGCATTCAGCGCGTAGCCGGTGGCCGATCCAGCGCAGTTGGACCGCACCGACGTCGAGCACGCCCGGGGTGGCTCGCAGGGTGGCCTCGACCTGGTCCACCAGAGCGGGGTCGACCGCGTCCATCAGCCGCCGGTAGATCTCCCGCGCGGCGTCTTTGACCACCAGCGTGATCGCGACGGTGATAGCCAAGCCGACGACGGGGTCGGCCCACCGCCAGCCGATGGCCACCCCGCCGGCACCCAGCAGCACCGCCAGCGAGGTGAACCCGTCGGTGCGGGCGTGCAGCCCGTCGGCGACCAGCGCCGCGGAGCCGATCCGCCGGCCGACTTGGATGCGGTAGCGGGCGACGGTTTCGTTGCCGATGAAGCCGATCACCGCCGCGGCGCTGACGGCGAGCAGGTGCGAGACATCCGCGGGATGCAGTAGCCGCTCGACCGCCTGGTAGCCGGCCAGCGCCGCCGAGCCGGCGATGATCGCCACGATGACGATGCCGGCCAGGTCTTCGGCGCGGCCGAAGCCGTAGGTGTATCGCCGGGTCGCGGCCCGGCGGCCGAGCAGGAACGCGATCCCCAACGGCACGGCAGTCAGGGCGTCGGCGACGTTATGCAGCGTGTCGCCCAGCAGCGCGACCGACCCGGACAGCGCCACCACCGCGGCCTGCACAGCGGCGGTGACACCGAGGACGGCCAGCGAAATCCACAAGGCGCGGATGCCGTCGCGAGACGTCTCCATCGCGGCATCGACCTTGTCGACACTGTCATGCGAGTGCGGCGTGATCAGCGACGGCAGGCGCCAGCCATGCCTGTGGCCGTGTCCATGTCTGGGCCCGTCCTCGCCGTCCATGGTGGGTGCCCTTCGCGTGATAGCTGGTGCTGTGACACTATAGGTGCTCATGTACGCACGCGACAACATGGCAACGGCCGATGCCGTGCCACAGCCACCTACCGGTGCTCAGGTCGAGGCTGCGGTGACCGCGCTTCGGATGCTGGCTGATCCGACTCGACTGCGGCTGCTGTGGCTGCTGGGCACCGGCGAGTACGACGTGGGCAGCCTCACCGCCGCGGTGGGGGCGGCCCGACCGTCGGTGTCGCAGCACCTGGCAAAACTGAAGCTTGCGGGGCTGGTCACGATGCGACGCGACGGTCGGCGGGCCGTATACGCCGCACGTGGTGGCCATGTACGGCGGCTGGTCACCGAGGTCCTGGCCGCGGCAGACCATCACGTCACCGGTGCCCCCGACCACGATTGACCCTCACCACAGGTCGCCACCGGTGAGCACGTAGACGAACGGGACCAGCGGGATGAGCGCGAAGATGCCCCACGCGAGCTTCGGGCCTGCGCCGATGTCCCTGCGCGCTGCAAGGTTGAGCCAGACCAGCACCACGGCTATCGGATGCAGGAAGCAGACCAGCAGCTCCAGAATTTTCTTCATGGTCGTGCTGTACCCGTTTTCGCGCCGAGCTGCTTACCGCCAATAGGTTCCACTTGGTGCGCGCTGCCAACAGGGGACCGCTCATAGGTTCCACTTGGCGCAGGGTGGTCACTCGGAAGCGTGGAATACCTGCTGGGGGTATGGGTTATGGTGGAATCATGAACGGCTACCACCTCAAGCACTGCGTGGTCGAGGCTGTGGCCCAAGGCGGCGAGCAGGCGCAGGAGAAGGTCCGCGAGGCCACCGCGGCGATCAGCCGGCTGGTCAGGTCATGACCGGGCTCACCGCGATCGGCAACAGCTTCTATGAGGCGCTCTCGATGTTCTGGGAGACCCTCTGGGCGCTGGTGCTCGGTTTCGGCCTCTCCGGTGCGGTGCAGGCCTTCGTCAGCCGGGGGCAGATGCGTCGTGCCCTGGGAGATCACCGGCCGGCGACGGTGGGCAAGGCCGGGTTTCTCGGGATGGTGTCCTCCTCCTGCTCCTACGCTGCCGCCGCGCTGGCCAAATCGCTGTTCGCCCGCGGCGCGGACTTCACCGCCTCGACGGTGTTCATGTTCGCGTCCACCAACCTCGTGGTGGAGCTGGGCATCGTGTTGTGGCTGCTGTTGGGCTGGCAGTTCGCCCTCGCCGAGCTCGTCGGTGGCGCCATCATGATCGTCCTGCTGGCTCTGGTGCTGCCCCGGGTCGTCCCCCGGGGAGACGTCGAAAACGCCCGCGCCGGGCTCAACAAGCGTGAGCTGGGCGGCCATGCCCACCACGGCCAGCCGGCCGAGGACATCGACGACCCCGAGCAGCGGCGGCCGCTGACGCAGCGACTCGGCAGCCGCGCCGGTTGGTCAGACGCCGCCAGCTACACCATCAGCGATCTGACCATGCTCCGCAAGGAGCTGGTCATAGGCTTCCTCGTCGCCGGCTTCGCCACCGTGCTGGTGCCCACTGGTGTGTGGCAGTCGCTATTCCTCACCGGTCACGGGTTCTGGTCGTCGCTGGAGAATGTGGCGCTGGGTCCGCTGCTGGCGATCCTGGCGTTCGTCTGCTCGGTCGGCAACGTGCCGCTGGCGGCGGCGCTGTGGGTCGGGGGAATCAGCTTCGGCGGGGTGATCTCCTTCGTCTTCGCCGACCTGATCACGCTGCCGCTGCTGGTCATCTACCGCAAGTACTACGGCACCCGGCTGACGCTGCGGCTGCTGGCAGTGTTCTGGGCGGTGATGAGCATCGCCGGGTTGGTCACCGAGTACCTCTTCGCCGCCCTGCGCCTGGTACCCACCGGGCACCCCCAGATGGTGGCGATGGGCGCCGTGGCCTGGAACTACACCACCATCCTCAACATCATCGCCCTGGTCGCGTTCGCCGTGCTGTACTGGCTTTACCGCAACAGGGAACGCTTCGGCGGCGGCACCGGCTACGCACAGGACCCGGTCTGCGGCATGCAGGTCGAGATCGCGGCTGCCCCGGCCAGGGCAGCCCACGACGGCCAGCGATTCTCGTTCTGCTCCGACCACTGCCAGGCCCGCTTCACCGCCGCGCCGCACCGCTACACCACCGCACCGGCCCGCGGTAACACCTCGGCCGCCGACGCCGACTCCACCGCCGTGACCACTGTGCAGGGGGATTCGTGAACCGCGGTGTGGTGCGCCGCGGGGGGCTGGCGGTTGCCGCCGTACTGGCGGTCATCACCCTGGGTGCCGGCTTGGTGATGGCGCTGGGCCGGCCAGCCGGCGTAACCCCGAATTCCGCAACCGGTGTTCCCGCTGCCACCATCACGACCGTCTCGCCGGAACGCGCGGTGCAGATCGTCCCGGACGGCACAGCGGCGATCAACCCCACGACCCCGATCGTC
This sequence comes from Pseudonocardiaceae bacterium, assembly GCA_025924655.1. GTDB lineage: Bacteria > Actinomycetota > Actinomycetes > Mycobacteriales > Pseudonocardiaceae. Next base: position 19,811 of record JAICHZ010000007.1, read on the forward strand.
GTGCGAGCCATGGTGGGCACGCTGCAGTCGGTCACCGTGGTCAACGCCGCGAGCGGCACGGTGGTGCGCGGCGAGGGCTCCTCCGATCGCACGACCTGGACCTCGACCGAACCGCTCGGCTACGGCTCGACCTACCGGATCGCTGCGACGGCGGTCGCCGGCCACGGTGCGCCGGTGCAGCGGACTGAGACTGTGACGACGCTGTCCCCGGCGTCGCAGGCCAACCCGTCGCTGATCCCGGCTCCAGACTCCGACGTCGGAGTCGGTCAGCCGATCGTGGTGCGCTTCGACGCGGCCGTCACCGACCGGGCCGCAGCGGAAAAGGCGCTGGCCGTCACCGCGAACCCGCCGCAGCCGGGAAGCTGGTTCTGGATGTCCAACACCGAGGTCCACTACCGGCCGCAAAGCTACTGGCAACCGGGCAGCACGGTGACACTCAATGCCCGGCTCTATGGCGTCGACCTCGGCGACGGCCTCTACGGCCAGGCCGATCGGACCGAGACCTTCCGGGTGCACGACGCGTGGATCGCCAAGGCCGACGGTGCCACCAAGACCATGCAGATCTTCGACAACGGTCAGCTGGTCAAAACCATGCCGATCAGCCTGGGCTCGCCCGGGTTCCCCACCCACAACGGTCCGCACGTGATCTCGGACAGACAGCCCAGCATCATCATGGACTCCTGTACTTACGGTGTCTGCAAGGGCCAGCGCGGCTATTACCGGGAACGGGTCGATCTCGACGAGCGGATCTCCAGCGACGGCGAATTCGTCCACTCGGCACCGTGGTCGGTCGGCCAGCAGGGCGACAGCAACGTCTCGCACGGCTGCGTGAACCTCAGCCCGGCAAACGCGCAATGGTTCTACGACCACTTCGGCCTCGGCGACGTCGTCGAGATCACCAACTCCGGCGGACATCCACTACCGGTCTGGGACACCTACGGCGACTGGACGCTGGCGTGGCCGCAATGGCAAGCGGGCAGCGCCGCCAACTAACACCACCTCAGATACCCGGCCGGGGTATGATTCAGGATCACGGTCGGACCGGTGCGGGTTGGAGGGTGGATGCGGTGAGAGTCTCGGCGCGGGCCATGGGCTACCTGGTCGCCGTGTGCGCGATCACGGGGCTCGTGGTGACCGGCTGCGGTGGTTCCACCGGCACACCGGCGCCGGACCATGAGGCGGCGGCCGCGTCCAACCATGATGGCATGGCCAACATGTCCACCGGTGACGGCTTGACTGCCGACGCCTCCGGTTTCCGCTTCGCTGCAGCAACAGCCACACCGGCGCTGCCGGCCGGTCAACCGGCCTCGTTCCAGTTCCGCATCCTCGGTGCGGACGGCAAACCGGTCACCGCGTTCGAGCCGGACCAGACGAAGTTGATGCACTTCTATCTGATCCGCTCCGACCTCACCGGCTTCCAGCACATCCACGCCACCACGAGCACCGACGGGACCTGGACCGCCCCATTGGCCCCAGTCCAACCGGGGACCTACCGGGCGTACGCGTCGTTCATCACCAAAGACGCCTCCGGTAAGGCGGTGCCGCTGGTGCTCAGCCAGCCGGTCACCGTCCCGGGAACCGCGACGATGACGCCGTTGCCCGCCGCGTCGCCGACCACCCAGGTCGACGGCTACACCGTGGCCTTGCCCAGTGTTCGGCTCATGGCCGGTAGGCAACAGGCCCTGATTGCCACTGTGTCCAAGGACGGCCGGCCGGTCACCGATCTACAGCCCTACTTGGACACCTACGCGCACTTGACGGCGTTCCACGACACCGACCTCGCGTTCGCCCACCTGCACCCGCACGGCACGGTCAACGGGGACCACGGAGGTCCGGCGCTGTCGTTCGAGACGATGCTGCCCAAGCCTGGGAACTGGCGGCTGTTCCTGCAGTTCCAAACCGCTGGAGTGCTGCACACCGCCGCGGTGACGGTGTCCGTGGGATAACCGCCGGGTTCACAGCCGGGCGTGCGACCAGTCCACGCTCACCGGTGCCGGAGCGGGCGTGCCGACGTCGAGCTGGATGTCCTCGTGATTTTTCAGTGGGATCGTGCCCGGGTCGCCGGTGAACGGTTTTCCGTTGACGTAGGCGGTGACCGCCCCGGTGGCCGGACCAACCGCGCCGGAGCTCAGCGGTTGCCGCCAGAGCGCGAAGAACTGACCCAAGGTGTAAGTCTGCTGGGTGGGCGACTCGATGTGGATGATCCCGTCGCCGGCGTGCACGTGTAGCCAGTAATAGCAGCGGTCGGCGTGCGCGAAGGTGCCCAACCCGGTGTCCTGAGCAACCGGCGCCACGAGCCCGATCCCGTAGGGAAGGCTGCGTGGTTGACCGTTGACGAACACCAGTAGATGGCTGTGGATGTGGTAGGCGACCTGTTCGCTGGCGTCACACCGGATCCCGTCCACCGGCGCACCGTTAGCTGCAGTAGACGCCGGCGCCAACGCCGGCCCAGTCTGCACCGCAATCCCCTCTGGGCCTTCTGCGGCGGCCGGCTTGGTTGCAGGGCCTCCGCAGCCCTGCAACGCCAAGCCCAGCGCCACGGCGGCCGCGAGTGCCACCGGACCACCGCCCGGTCGCGGACGTGCCGGCTGGTTACCTGACCCTCTCAAGGTTCTTCTGTGCACCGTGGTTGTCCTTATCTGTGTCTCGCGCCCGCGCGGGTACTGGTCCGACGCTGGTCACTAGGCGCTACCGTGGCCACCAACCGCTGTTGATGCGAGCAGCCGCGCCGACGATCGCACCGGCGTCACCCGGTGGATACGCTCGTCGAGCCGCGCACCTGCACAAGCGCCTCAACCAGCTCGTCAACGCGAACCTCCGGTACACGTTCGGCCAGTACCAGCAGCCGGGCTCAACCGGCCGATATGGTGCGAGGATGCATGAGCCAGGCGTTGGCGATCCGGATTCTGATCTCGGTGCTGGGCGGGGTCCGGCCGCCGAGCAGTTGGTGCGCATCGATACCGGCCGGGTGGTGCATGCCGGGGGCGAGGCGCTGGTGGTGACGGTGGCCGGGGAGATCGACGTGCTCACCGTCGATCGGCTCCGGGCAGCCGTCGCCGCCGGGTTCGAGCAGCTCCCCGACGGGGCGACCCTGGTGATCGACCTGACCGACGTGACATTTCTGGGTTCGCCGGGTCTGCAGGCCTTGGTCGACGCCACCCGCGCTGCCCAGCGGCGCCGCGAGCCACTGCACATCGTGGTAGATCACACTCGTCCGGTGATCCGCCCCATCGAGCTGGCTGGGCTCGATGACCTTCTCGCGTTGTTCCACACCGTTGACCAGGCCGTGCCCTCTTGATCTTGATAGCCTTCGCCTCTGGTGTTGCGCAAGGCTGCGGCGACCGCAACAATGGCGCCCCGATGCCACCGACCGGTAATGACGACACCTCGCGGCCCGATACGTCGGGGCAGACACTGTGTTTGCAGTTGCCGGCCGACCCGATTGCGCCGTCGGTGGCTCGGAACTGGGTGCGGCACTGGCTCACCGTGGCTTGCTGGCCTCCAGGTCAGCAAGAAGACATCGTCCTGGCAGTCAGCGAGGCCGTCAGCAACGCGATCGAACACGCCTATCGTGAGGATCAGTTCCCCGAAGTGGTGGACGTCAGCGGCGAGGTTGAAGCAGTACCGGGCGGTCAGCGCCGGGTCACTGTCATCGTGCGCGACCACGGCCGCTGGCGCCCGCCACCGATCGATCACGAGAACCGCCGCCGCGGTATCCCGCTCATGCGGGCCTGCGTGGACACCGTCACCATCGGTCAACCCGACGATGACCGCACGGGCACTGCGGTCGTGCTGCGCAGCCGGGTCGTCCCAGCGCTGCTGCGAGCGCTTGACGCGCCGGACGTCGACACCAACCCATCCCACGTCGTGAGCACTACCTGACCGTTGCGGACGTGATTGAGAATCGCTCCGCAGCACTAGCGTGGAGTTCATGGCAACGGTTGCCCTACTGCTCGGCATCTGCTACGTCGTCGTGGTGTTCATCGTGGAGCCGCTGCGGCTTCGACGGCGGACCGGAGACTCAGGCTGGGTAGCGAGTCTGGGCGCCACCGCTGCGGAGAAGACCGCGAGCGCCATGTTCCTGCTCGGCTGCGGGCTGGAGCTGAGCAACCCAGCGCTGGTGCTGGCCGGTGTCGCCCTGCCCCGGCTCGCTTTTCCGGTGGCCGTGGCGGTGGCCGTGGCGGTGGCCGGGGCGGCCCTGTCGGTCGCCAGCGTGGTGCTGGCCACCGCCGGTCAACACCACATGGGCCAGGCCTGGCGCACCAGCATCGATCCCGATCACCCAGCGCCGCTGGTCACCACCGGCCCGTTCCGGGTTGTGCGCAACCCCACCTACACCAGCCTGCTCGCCAACAGCCTCGCCCTGGGCCTGCTGGTGCCTACCCCCGCCGCGCTCGTCGCCGTCCTGGTATGCCTCTCGGCGTTGCAGCTACAGACTCGCCGGGTGGAGGAACCCCACCTGAGCCGGGTACACGGCGAGGACTACCTGCGCTACGCCCGATCCGTCGGCCGGTTCCTTCCCGCTATCGGGCGCCTCTCCGGCTTCCGTAGATAGCAGTCACTTCAGTTACATCAGATGATGTAACTAGACTTCATGTCATAATGCATCGTATCCTTCGGCGGTGGGAGAGCCTGCGGGAATGACGGTGGACGTGCTGGCCCGCCGGGCGCGTACTACTACCCGCAACATCCGCAACTACCAGAGCTTCGGGCTGCTCCCGCCGCCTACCTTGGTTGGCCGGGTTGGCTATTACGACGAGGGCCACCTGGGGCGGCTGCGGCTCATCGCCCGTCTCCAGGAACAGGGTTTCACTCTGGCCGGGATCCGCGAGCTGGTCCAGGCCTGGGAGCAGGGCCGCAGCCTGGCTGATCTGCTCGGCTTCGAGCAGGCTCTCACCGAACCGTGGAATGCCGAGGAGCCCGAGTATCTGACCGTCCAGCAGTTACTCGAGCTGTTTCCACAGGCGGCGCAGGATGTCTCGATCGGACTGCGAGCCGTCGAGCTCGGGCTTATCCAGCCCGAGGGAGAGCGGTTCCGGGTGCCCAGCCCGACCATGCTGCGGGTCGGCGCCGACCTGGTCGCCGCCGGCGTTCCGCTGGCCGCCACTCAGGACGAGTTCGCGGCCCTGCGCGGTGACATGGAGCGCGTCGCGGCCCGCTTCGTCGCGCTTTTCGAGCGCTACGTGTGGCAGCCCTTTGTGGCGGCGGGGATGCCGCCCGAGCGGCTCCCCGAGGTCACCGAAGCACTCCGGCGCACACGCCCGCTCGCGGCCACGTCAATCCAGGCGATGCTCGCCCAGGCCATGGAACACCAGTCGGCGGCCAGCACCGCCGCTCAGGTCAAGTTGATCTCCGAGGATGGGTCAGTGCCGAACCAGGAGGTGCCGTGATGAAGCATGTGACCCCCGACCAGTGGATCTATGTGATAACGCCGTTCCTCATCTACGGCGCCATCGTGTTGGCCCTGTCTGTCTTGGGATTGGAGTCGAGCTTCCGGGTGCACCTCCAGCGGAACCCACTCGTGATCTTCTTCAAGAGCATTTCTGCCGGCCTGGAGCGGGTGACCGGCTATCCGGGCTGGGCCATGGCCGGCGCACTGAGTGGCTTGTGGGCGCTGGCCACCGCCGCTCTGGGTCTCTACTGGGACGTCGGCTGGCACATCGACTTCGGGCGCGACAAGGCGCTGTTCACCCCGCCCCACACGATGATCGTCATCGGGCTCGCCGGCATCATCTACAGCGCCGGCATCGCCGCGCTTTTCGCCACCCTGGACGACGCGCCGGTCGGGGTGCGCATCCTGGGCGTCCGCATCCCCTATTCGGCCATGCCTATGGCCGCGCTCGGCGTAGGTGCGTTGGTCGGCTTTCCCCTCGACGCGCTGTGGCACGAGGCCTACGGGATCGACGTCACTTTGTGGAGCCCGACTCACCTGATGCTGGTGGGAGGCGGGGGACTCGCCACCATCGCGGTCTGGCTGATGCTCATGGAGGGTCGGCCAGCGGGGCGAGCCACTGTGCTAGGGCGGGGCATCGCGGCGCTGTCGCTGGGCGCCATCCTGGTCGGCCTGTCCTGCTTCGAGGGGGAGTTCGACTTCGGTGTTCCCCAGTTCCAGGTGATTTACCTGCCAGTACTGATCGCCGCGACCGCCGGCTTCACCCTCGTCCTCGCCAGGACGGCGCTGGGACCGTGGGGGGCGGTCAAGGCGGTCGTGGCCTACGTCATAGTGCGCGGCAGCATCGCGCTGATCGTCTCCGGACCGCTGCACCACACCTTCCCCCGCTTCCCGCTCTACCTGGCCAGTGCCTTGGTAGTGGAGGTAGTAGCGCTGTGGCTGGGCACCGGCAATCGCCTGCGCTACGCCCTCGTCTCCGGGGTGGCTATCGCCACCGTGGGCATGGTCGGGGAACTGGCCTGGGTGAAACTGTCGGGCTGGGCTGACGTGCCGGTCAACGACGCCCGCGTCTTCCTTGTCGTCCCGGTGGTGGCGGTGGCCGCCGCCGTGCTCGGTGGCGCACTGAGCCGGCCGGTATGGGCCCAGCGGACCGTACCTGGGCTGGCCGCCGGCTTGGCCGGGGTGGTGCTAGCCGGCACGTTGCTGTCCCTGCTGCCTCGCAACGTGGGTCACGTCGAGGCAACCATCTACCTCACTCCGGTCGGCCAGCAGGCCACTGTGGCGGTCGAGCTTGCGCCCGCTGACGCGGCCCGCCACGCCACGGCGTTCGGAGTCGTCTCCTGGCAGGGCGGTGGCCGGGTCAGCGCCAAGCTCAACGAAGTCGGCCCTGGTCGCTACGTCTCGTCGCGTCCCCTGCCCGTGACCGGTGACTGGAAGACCATGGTGGGCCTGCAGCGAGGCAGCGAGGTCATGGCCGTTCCGGTGTACCTACCGGCCGACCCGGAGATCAACGCGCCCGCGATTGCGGCCCTACCGCAGCGGCACGCGGCCTTTGTTCGCAACACCGCAATCCTGCTCCGCGAACAGCACGGCGGACCGACCTGGCCGGGCGTGGCCGGCTACAGCGGGCTGGCGATCATGGTCGCGCTCTGGACCGGGCTGATCGCGTTCGTCGCCAACCGGCTCTCCAGTGCCAGCGCCGAACCCGCCGTACCGCGCCAACCCGCGGCGACCGGGGGTGCCCGGCCAGCCCCCCGGCCGCAGTAGCGAGCGTGGTGGTGCGGTGCCCGCGACAGGACCTCAGATGGTGAAGTCGTCCATTCCGCCGAAATCGCCAATGCCCTGATCGCCCATGCCCTGATCGCCCGTCATCTCTGCACCCGGATCAGCGCCAGGATCGTCGACAGCCATGTCATCGCCGCTGGCCACCGCGTCGCCTCCCAGCTCATCGCCGAGGAAGGCGTCGGCGATCGCTGTGCCGACGAACGCTCCTGCCACGCTGGCCAGCAGGCTACCGGCGATAAGCCCGCCCATGCCCATCCCGCCGCGGCCCCCACCCAGGGCGCGTTCCATCGTGCCGGGCTCGCGCATCTCGGCGCGGGTAGCCATTCTGGCCAGCGATCGCGGATCGTCCGAGGCGGCGCGCTCGGAAGCGGGCACGGCGTTGCCGAGGCCTTCGAGCACCTTGCGACGCTGCTCGGGAGACAGTTTCGCGAAGGCTTGCGCGTGAGCGTTTTCCACGGTCTCGGGCGGTGCGGTGCGCAGCATGTAGCGGTAACGCTCCACGGCCACCTCATCGGGATCTCGCCCCGAGGCGCCTGCCTGGTGCTGCGCCGCCGGCGGCGCGGTAGGACGTTCGGCGGCGTCGCTACCAAAACCACCCAGACCACTGCCGCCGGTGCCCTCGCCGATCCGGGACCCGAAGGTTTCGCGAATTTTGTCAAGCAGACCCATCGACCGGGCAACCGCAGTCGCTGCGCCAAGGCCAGCGCGTCGCGTGCTTCGGTGAACGAGCGGGCCACCCCCGACGGCCCCGGATGCGGCCGCCCCAGCACCATCCACACCTTCTGGGTCCGCCGGTCGCCGGTAGTCAACGCGCCGTGGGCCCCCGCCAGCACCGCGTCCAGGGCCTGCGCAGACAGCGCTGGTAACAGAATGACCAGCTCACCATCACGAGTCGTGATCAACGCTTCCAACGCACCGAGGGGACCCGCGAGCGCTGCGGGCACCTGCCCCAACAGGGGACTGGCCTCCTGGAAGGGGGTCGCGCTACGGGCCAGCAGCACCGTGTGCGGACCAGCCAGCTGCAGCCCGTAGGACTGTGCCCGCACCAGCAGGCCAGCCGGGTCGGCGGTGCCGGCCAGCAGATCGTCGACGAACTCGCGGCGCATCGCCTCCTCGCGGCGCACCACGGCACGGCGGGCGGAGGCATATCCCTCGGCCAGTGCAGCCACGGCGTCGTCGCACGCGCGCAGCACGCGCTGCCCGGCGGCTCGAATGGCGCTGGTGTCCTCACCGGTAACAGCTGGCAGCTGGGGCCACGCCCGCCACGCGGCGGACAGATAGAGATCCACCAGGGCACGCAGCGCCACGCCCTGCTCCGCCGCACGTGCCCCCAAGGCCGCAAACGCGGCGTTGGTGTGGCGGTCCCAGTCGTGCTCCGGACCATGAGCGGCAAGCCGATCCAGAAAATCGCCGAGCAGCTCCAGGTCCACCCCGCCGGCGTCCGCGGCGGCGGACCGCGCTACCTCCAGGGTCCAGTCTTGCCGACCCACGGCAACAGAACACTCATGCCGTGGTGGCTTTCGCCCTCGTCGTTGCGCACTCATTGCACCATCCTCACGGAGGTGCCCTGCCTCCACTGAACGACCCGGTGATCCACGGCACGAGGACCGCTTTGGCTACGCGGAGTACGGCAACCGTGACGTAACGTTTCATCGATCCCCGTCGATTTTCTGTCGATGTCAGGGTGCTAGCGACCGGGGGAGCATGAGTTGTTGAACCGAAAGCCTGATGCGTTTCACCTAACCAGCCCGGACGCGATCTCCTCGGTGGGGCAGGCACCGACGCGGGGGTTGGCGCTGGGTCGCGTCCTGGACTTGACCGTGGCGGTCGTGGCGTTGACCGTGCTCGCGGTACCGATGGTGATTCTCGGCCTGGTGATCCGGCTCACCAGCAAGGGCCCGGCGCTGTTCGCACAGCAGCGCATCGGTTACCGCGGCCAGATCTTCACCATGTACAAGTTCCGCACCATGCGCACTGGCGTCGTGGGCATCTCGGTCAACGGTAGCTGCAAACTCGACGGCGACGCCCGGGTCACCTCGATCGGGGCGTTCTTGCGCAAGACCAGCCTCGACGAGCTGCCTCAGCTGCTCAATGTGCTGTTCGGTGATATGTCCCTGGTCGGTCCTCGTCCGTGTCTGGAATGGGAAGCCCGTATGTTCCCCGCGCAGTTCCAGCCGCGGTTTTCCGTACGCCCCGGGATCACGGGATTGTGGCAGATCAGCGGTCGTTCCACGGTCAGCACCCGGGAGATGCTGCACCTGGACCTGGCCTACGTGCGCACCCGCAACCGGGTCGGCGACCTGTCCATCCTGCTGCGCACCGTGCCGTCGCTGCTGCGCGACCACAGCGCCCGCTGACCGTTGCTGATCCCCGAGCACAGACGACACGATGATGAAGGTAAGCTCATCCACCACGGCTGCGCCTACGTCGAAGGTACGGACGCTCTCAGACCTTTTCATTGCGAGCACCGCCTGGCTTGAAAAACGGACCATCCGCGGTAGTTTCGAGTGTCGCCTAGTGCCGGGCAGTGATGGTTGGCGCCGGTTAGTGCAGGTCAGCGAGGACCGCGTCGGGCGTCACCGTCATGTGGGCCTGCTTGCTGGCGGGCTGACGAACAGCGGCAGCGAGCGGCGCAGCAGGCTGCGCCGGGCCATCGGGAGTGAGCTGGCTATCCGGGCAAGCTCGACAGCCGACGCCGCGGTGGGCGAGGTGACGACGACCGGGACGCCGCGGTCGCCGGCGTCGCGGAGCTCGATGTCCAGCGGGATCTGGCCGAGCAGCGGGGCGCCGGTCTGTTCGGCCAGGGTGGCGCCGCCGCCGGAGCCGAACAGCGCGGTGGTGTCCCCGCAGCCGGCGCATACCGCGGCGGTCATATTCTCCACCACGCCAGCCACCGGCATGTCGGCCTCCCGCGCCATCCTGGCCACCCGGGACGCTACGGTGCGGGCGGCCAGCTGCGGGGTGGTGACCGCGAGCAGCGCGGCGTCGGGCACCAGTTCCAGCAGCGACAGGGTGATGTCGCCGGTGCCGGGCGGTAGGTCGAGCAGCAGCACATCCAGCTCGCCCCAGTAGACGTCGGACAGGAATTGCTGCAGGGCCTTGTGCAGCATCGGTCCGCGCCAGACGATCGGCGTGTCCTCGGCGACGAAGAAGCCGGTGGACATCAGCGCGACGCCGTGCGCGCGCACTGGCAGCATCAGACCGCCCAACGCCACCGGAGCGCGGCGCACTCCGAACAGTTGCGGCACCGAGTAGCCCCACACGTCGGCGTCGAGCACTCCGACTCGCTGGCCCGTGGTGGCCAGCGCGACGGCCAGATTGGCGGTGATCGTGGACTTGCCGACGCCGCCCTTGCCGCTGGCCACCGCATAGATCCGCGGGGTCGCCCCGACCGGGCGGGTGCCACCCCGCAGCTTCTCGACCAGCTCGACGCGGGCCCGCTCGCCCAGGCCGTTGAACTCGACCTCGACCCGGCGCACCCCGTCCACCGAGGATGCCGCGGCGCTCACCGCGCTGCGCAGCAGATCAGCTGACGGGTGGTCGCGGGTGACCAGCCCGACCGGCACCCGGACCCGGCCGCCGGCCCCAGCCGAGACGTCACCCAGCAGCCCCAATTCGGCCAACGGCCGGCCCACCTCGGGTTCGACGACGGCCCCGACCGCGGCACGGACCCGGTCCAGATCGACGCCACCGCCCCGCGCAAGCAGCCGCTGTCTCCATGACTCGCCCGCTAGCTCGCTCATTCCGATACCCGAAACGCCCGGCGGACCGGCTTAACCGGGCGCATTAGGAAC
>JAICHZ010000008.1 GCA_025924655.1 Pseudonocardiaceae bacterium
ATCACGTCCGGCCTCGCCCCGCCCACGGCCTCCGCGACCTGATCGGCATCAAGCGCGTCCGCGACCACCGGAACAGCACCCAGCTCGTAGAGCATCGCCTGCTTTGACTCGCTGCGCGTCATGCCATGAACCTCATGACCCGCGGCAACCAGACGCGGCACCAGCTGTTTTCCAATCGCTCCCGTCGCACCTGCCACAAACACTCTCATCATCAACCCCTTCGATCGAGGATTACCCCCACCCCACAAGACAAGACGACAGCCCCGGCTGTGACACCTCCGAGCACCCCGGCACGGGAAGGCGGGTACGCGGGTGGCAATGCATGCCGCCCCATAAGCCCACTACGCGGCGGCCGCGGAGGTAGACACACAGCGCGGCGCCTACTTTCACCGTTGTCGCGGAAGTTGGCGGCGAAGGCGTCACGGACGGCCTGGAACTCCGTTGCCCGCCTAACCCGGGCGGTCGCCGATCCGGATGGTGTTGGCGATGATGGTCAGGGGAGTTGGTGTGCGGCGAACTCGGCTCGCAGCGCGGGCAGCAGCTTGTCCCGGGCGTAGTCGAGGAAGGGCTGTTGGTGCTGCGGAGCGCCGCCGATCTGCACCAGTGCGAGATCTGTGAACCCCGCCTCGGCGAACGGCCTTGCTGCCGCAACATGTGTGTCGAGGTCTGGGCCACAGGAGATGTGCTCGGCGATATCCTCCGCCCGGACGAACTGGTTTGCGGCGGCGAACCCGGCCGTGGAGGGCAGCTCTGCGTTGACCTTCCAACCCCCGCCGAACCAGCGGAATTGCTCGTGCGCCCGGGCAATCGCGGTCTGGCGATCAGCGTCGAAGCAGATCGGCAACTGACCAATCCGGCGGCTGGTGCCCTTTCCGGGTCGGGCGGCGTTCCACATCGTGGCCAATTCGGCGGTCGGCTCGACGGCAATCATGTGCTCTGCCAGCGGGGCGAACAATTCGCAAGACTGGACGCCCGACACGGCCACCGCGATCGGCACCCGCCGCGTCGGCAAGTCCCACAGTTTCGCCGAGTCGACCTGGAAGTACTGGCTGCGCCGGGTCACGTAACCGCCGTCGAACAGCGCATTAATGATCTTTAGAGCCTCGACGAGCATCTCGTGGCGCACGGTGACCGACGGCCAGCCACGCCCCACCACGTGCTCGTTGAGGTTCTCCCCAGAACCCAGGCCTAGGGTGAACCGGTCGCCTGACAGCAGCCCCAACGTGGCCGCTTGCTGGGCCACCACGGCGGGGTGGTACCGCATGATCGGGCACGTCACATAGGTCATGAGCTCCACGCGCTCGGTGGCCTGAGCAACGGCGCCGAGCACTGTCCAGGCGTTCGGAGCGTGGCCCTGCGCGTCCAGCCACGGGAAGTAATGATCACTGCAGACTTCGAACGCGAACCCGGCCTGCTCGGCGCGCAACGCGTAGTCCACCAGGTCGGTCGGCCCGGATTGCTCGGTCATCAGGGTGTATCCGATCTCCATGCCCACTCCATCCCGCCCGTCGATGACTGGAGTGACATTGTCGATGATGCCGTGGTGGATGTCCTGCTCATACCGTGATAGTCATCCGCGTTGATCGCGGTTGACGCGCTCCCGCAACGAGGCATGTGGGTCTTCCCGGCGCGCCGACTGCCTCGGCCGGCTGGCCGCCGCCAGCGAGATTGCCTAACCCGTTAGGCGCTGTGCAGGGACTCCCGCAAGGTGTCGGTGTGCGGATTGCGGCGTGACGGCGTGCCAGCGCGCTAACAGCACCATGATCGTCGTTTGTGTGACGTAGGTGCCATCTCGTGTCGTCTACGTCACACAAACCGCGATCACTGTCCCATCCGCGGAGCTGAGGAACCCGCGGGAGTGACGTGGGTCAGCAAGGCGTTGGCGCGTCCTTGGCCGCTCGGAGGACCAGAAGGCTCCCGAGACCCCCGGCGTCCCCCAGCTCCATCAGCCGGCCGAGCTCACCCTGGAGAACCGTCGCCTCCTGCACCAGTCCCTCCAACGCAGCCATGAACCCGGCTGTTTCGATCTCCTCCGCCACCCGGGCGATCCCGAGGGACAGCAACCAGCTGGCTTGGGTGATGACGGGTCCAGGACGGAACCCGGCGCTTTGGGCAGCACGGGCAACCGCCGAGAAGTTCACGTCGGCGGTGATGTCCTTGCTGCCGGGCTGGTCCAACGGCGACGGCGTCGCATCCTGCCCTCGGTACGTCGCCACCGTGCCATCGGGATGCTCGAGCCAGATGTCGGGCTCGAGGCTGCCGTAGTCGATGAGGAGCAGGTAGCCGCGGGTGAGCGCCCGGGATGCTTCACGGCACCAGGACTCGACCCCGGGAGAGATCTCGAAGCGGGCTCCTGGGGCGAGGTGGGCTGCGGCTTCGCGGGCGGGTTCGATGAGGGCCACATCCGAGAGCGCACCCAGCCGCTCGACGAAGCCGTCGCCGTCGACGTCGACGTAGACCTCTTGGACGCTTCCGGCCTCGGCCACCTCGAGCAGGTGCACGGGAAAATTGTCGAGTACCTCGTTGGCGAGCACGCAGCCGACCACCGGCGGCCCAGAAAGATCCGTTGACCACTGCGCCGATCCGGCCGCTGGCCCGAGGCGCCGTCGCTGCCAGTCCCGGACTCGGTCGAAGCGTTCGATGAACCGCCACCGCAAGGGCACGCCCATCGAGCCGGTCTCCTCCATCGCGTGGGCTGCCAGATCGCCCTGACCACCCCCGACCTCCACCACCCAGAAGGGGTCGGGTCCACCGAGCGCCTGCCACATCCGCCGGAGCTCGCGAGCGACGAGCCGGCCGAACCAGGGGGTGAGGGACGGAGACGTCCGGTAGTGGCTCCCGTGACCGGGGACGCGGCTCGCGTAGTAACCGTCGCTGGGGTGATAGAGCGCGGCCTGCATGAAGTCGATGAAGGGCAGGGGTCCCGAGGACCCCATCCGTTCCCGCAGGTCCTGCCTCAGCGAGGTTGCCACGGTGGGCACTTTCTGCTGCTATCTCCGGACGGTCGCAGTTTACGCCCGCGAGGTGCACGAGGCACGTCGGCTGCTACCGGTGGAGTGGTTACCGCCGGCGAGGTTGCCTTCCATAACAGAGCACCAGCATGATCGTCGATTGTGTAACGTAGGCGACATCCCGTGTCGTCACGGTCACACAAAACGCGATCACTGTCCTCGGCGGCGAGCAGAGGTCCCGGTGCCGGCCGCCACCTGGCACGGGCGACGAGCACCGCCGAGGGCGCGCGCCCACCTGTGGGTAGGACTGCCGCGAAGCGCGCACCGGGCCCGCGGGATCCGGGACACGACTGGTGGTGTCATGTGCCCGGTCCAGCGGGTATGTACTGGGCATGGGCGACTCGGATACGTGCGGGCGAGACAGCCAGCGTGAGAACGAGCGCGATCCTCTCCGCCAGTTCGCAGAGCTCGCGTTGTGCCTGCGCCGCTGCGCTTTGTCCGGGTGGTGATGTGGATGTTTGTTGTCGTCGGGGAGGCGCTTGTCGACCTGGTCGGCCAGCGCGGAGGTCGGACGTTCGTCGCCCATCCAGGCGGTAGCCCGGCTAACGTGGCGCTCGGTCTGGCGCGGCTGGGTGTTCCGGTGACGCTCATGACGCGCCTCGGACACGACGGGCTTGGTGAGATGGTCTTTGAACATCTGCGGGCCAGTGGCGTCCGGGTTAACGGAGGTCCCCGTGACGGCATGTCGACCAGCCTTGCCGTTGCCACGCTCGCCGCGGGCATCGCGTCGTACGATTTCCGAATCGAATGGGACTTGCCCGTCCTCGCGCCCCTGCCGATCGAGACCCGCTGCCTGCACACCGGTTCGCTGGCGACGGCGCTGCCGCCCGGCAACGCGAACGTCATAGACCTGGTCGAGAGGGAGCGCACGAGGGGTCGGGTGACGATCTCTTACGACCCGAATGTACGGCCGGCGCTGCTGGGTGACGCGGCGCGGGCGCGGACGGGCATCGAGCGTCTGGTTGCCCTTGCCGACGTTGTCAAGGTCAGCGATGAAGACCTTCGGTGGCTCTATCCCGACCAGCCCGATGAGCGCGTGGCACAGCACTGGTTGGGGTTAGGACCGGCCCTTGTGGTGGTGACCCGCGGTGCGCTGGGGGTCTACGCCGTCTCCGCCGGCCTTGAGTTGCACCGACCGGCCGTGCCGATTGACCTGGTGGACACCGTCGGTGCAGGTGATTCCTTCACCTCCGGGCTTCTCGAGGCGCTGCACCGGGCCGACCTGATCGGCGGTTCGCGCCGTGAGGCGGTAGTGGCGATCGACGAGTCGACTCTGGCCAGCGTCGTCGACGCGGCGGCCCTGACCGCGGCGATCACATGTTCCCGGCCGGGTGCTGACCCGCCGACACGAGCCGAGATCGACGCGGTGCTCGCGGCCCGGGACTGCTCCAGCAACGCGACGGGCGCTGGACGTGGCCGGTTGCCGATCGAATGAGGTCCACCACTGACGTCCGCCACGGGACGTGACCATGGCACGTCGGGCGGCGAAGGGAGACCGCAATGAGCACAACCGAGCAGCCGGCGGCCGCGAGCCCGGCGACCGCTCAGCCGGACCGAAGCACCCATCCGTTGATCTACCAGAACATGATCGTGCTGTTCGCCGTCGTGATCTGCTGCTTCACCGCATGGGGAATCGCCGCGGACATGACCGCTCCCATGGTGGCGGCCTTCAAACGGATCTTCACGATGAGCACGTTCCAGGCTTCGCTGGTGCAATTTTCCTACTACGGGGCTTACTTCGCGCTCGCCCTACCCGCGGCGTTCATCAATCAGCGGTTCGGCTACAAGACCGGCGTGTTAACCGGACTCGGCCTGGCGTCGCTGGGGGCCTTCTTCTTCTACCCGGCCAGCAAGATCATGACCTACTCCGTGTTCCTGGTGGCGCTGTTTGCGCTCGCCGCCGGACTGTCGATTTTGGAGACGTCGGCAAATCCTTTTGTCATCTCGATGGGCCCGGAAGCCAACAGCACCCGGCGGCTGAACCTGGCGCAGGCGTTCAACCCGGTCGGCACCAATATCGGGGTCTTACTCGCCACCGTCCTCGTGCTGCCCAAGCTGAACTCGCCAGTCGACCGTGCCTCAGTGACGCCCGAGCAGTTGCGCACCATCCAGGCCGGGGAGCTGAAGGCGGTCATGGTGCCCTACATCGGGCTGGCCATCCTGCTCTTAGTGATTTGGGGCGCCATCGCGATGCAAAAAGCTCCGGCGATCCGGGAGGAATTTCCGTCGGCTAGCCCTGGCGTAGCGGCGCGTGGCGAGATCATTGGGCGGCTCTGGGGGAACCGACGCTACCGGTTCGGTGTCATGGCGCAGTTCTTCAACATCGCCGCCCAGGTGTGCACCTGGACGTTCACGATCCAGTATGCTGAGCAGGCCCTCAACGGAAGCCTGGAGCTGGGCGGTTTCGTACTGCAGATCAGCCTGCTCATTTTTCTTGGTTCCCGGTTCCTGATGACCTGGTTGATGGGGTATTTCCGAGCAACCGCGCTCATGGCGATACTGGGCGGCCTGGCAGTGCTGCTGTGCATCTACGCCATGTTCAGTCCGAACCTCAGTGGCGTCATCGCGGTGGCCGCATTGTCGTTTTGCCTATCGCTGATGTTCCCCACCATTTACGGTGTCGCGTTGCGGGGGCTGGGACCAGCAACCAAGTTCGGTGCGGCCGGTTTGGTGATGGCCATCGTTGGCGGCGCGCTGATGCCACTGGTCCAGGGGAAGGTCATCGACACGACGAGTCCGGCATTTTCCTTCATCGTGCCGGCCGTCTGCTATGCGGTGGTAATGGCCTACGCGCTTTACGACCTCAGGGCGACACAACCGTTCGAGCACGGCGCGCCGGAGCCGGTGCTCGCCCATACCTGACCAGCTGCCAGGCCCGGCGACAGCGCCGCGCCAAGGCGAAGCCTACTTCCGCCGTCCCTAGGAGAATCGACCGTGACTCGCAATCGCCGCTCAGGCCTGGCGGTCCTGGCTGCCGGCCTCGCGCTGCTGCTCGCTGGCTGCGGCGGGCCGGCCTCAACGGCTACCAGCGGCCCCACCCGGAACCTCGAGGTTCTGTCCTGGTGGACGTCAGGGTCGGAGCGCGCCGCGCTCAACGTCCTGTTCGACGACTTCCGAACTGCCCACCCGGGCGTAGACGTCCGCAACGCGGCGGTCGCCGGCGGCGGAGGCAGCAATGCACACGTCGTTCTGGCCAACCGCCTGCTCGGTGGTGATCCACCGGATGTGTGGCAGACCCACCCCGGCGCCTCCATCGAGCAGTACATCGACGCGGGACAGATCGCCGACGTGAGCTCGATCTACCAACATGACAAGCTGTCCTCGGTCACTCGCCAAGACTTGCGCCAAGCCGTCTCCAGGGACGGGAAGCAGTACGGCGTCTCCACCGGAGCGCACCGGATCAACATGCTGTGGTTCAACAAGAGGCTGCTGGATAAGGCGACGGTCACGGTGCCGGCCGGCGGCTACACGGCCGATGCGCTCCTCAACGACCTGGCCAAGCTGAAGGCGGCAGGCGTGGTCCCGCTGTGCCTGGGCGCGAAGGACCCCTTCGCCAGCGCCGAGCTGTTCGAGAACACCCTGCTGGGTGTTATCGGCGCCGACGGATGGGCAAGCCTGACATCCGACCGGTTGAACTGGAACGGCCCGCAGGTCCGTCAGGCATTGGGCCGGTTCGGCACGATGCTGGACTATGCCGATCCGGAAGCCGGCGCGTTGACCTGGGACCAGGCGACCCGAAAACTTGCCGCCGGCGAGTGTGCCTTCGAGAGCATGAACGACTCGGCGTACGGCGAACTCGTCGTGGACGGCGCCAAGGAAGGGACCGACTTCGATTACGTGCCCTACCCCGGCACCGACAACCTATTCCTGACCGTTGTCGACACCTTCGTCATGGCGAAGAACGCCAAGGACCCCCAGAACGCCCAGGCATTCCTGGCAACGATCGCAACTGCTCCCACCCAGCTGGCGTTCAACAAACTGAAGGGTTCCGCGCCCTTACGAACCGACGTGGACGTGCGATCGTTGCCGCCGTACCAGCAGTCCGCGGCGAAAGCCTTCGCGCAAGACCCTGTCCTGCTGTCGATCACGCATGGTGAAGCGAAAAGCCCACAGTTCCAGCAGGGCTTCTACGACGCAATCGCGGCGTTCGCGCAGAGCAAGGACATCAACGTCTTCAACCAGGCCCTACTCGACGCCGTGAACCAGGTGCCGCCGCCTCCGCACTGAGCCCGGTCTAGCTACTATGACCCACCGCTGAGGGACGGAGAAGCTCGGATCGCTATGCGCTGTCGCACGAAGATCGCTCTTCCCGTCGCGGTCGCCCTGATGCTCGGCATCACCGGCTGCGGTGCGTCTGAGTCATCGTTTGGTCGCGAAGCCACGGTCGTTCCGGCTGGCGTCCCGGCACCCAATCCACCTGCACTGCTCCGCGATCCACCTGCTTTGCTGCCCCAGCGTCCGGCGCTGCCCCCCGATCCCCCTGCTGTGCCCCACGAGTTCGTCGCGCCCGCCGCACCAACCGGGTTCGAGATGTCCGGTTTGATGTTCGACATCAAGGCCGACGTCTGCCAGATGAACTACGTCCGACCGCTCAACCCGCCTGGCGACCAGAAGCACACGGTGTGCTGGGTGCGGAAGGGCTTCGGTGTCGCACCTGGCAGCGACTCTGGCGGCACGAGCTACATCCTTGGCCATGCGTGGGCGAAGGCCCCGCTAATCTTCAATCCGTTGTCCGAACTCGCGATGCAAGAAGTCACCGGGCGCAGCCCCGAGATGCAAAGCGGCGTCCGGACGTTCCCGGTAAAGGCGATCAATGGGTATAACATCGTGCTCCGCACCCCGACCGGTACCCTCACCTATACGGTCACACGCGCGTTCGCCGTCTCGAAATCCCAAGCTGGCGATGTGAAGTCTCTCATGGCCAACATCCCGAACCGAGTGGTCCTCATCACCTGCGCCGTTAAAGGTGGCGTCGACGTCGACTACAATATCATTGTAGATGCCTACCTCACGTCCTCGACGGCAGGATGAAGTCAGGTGGGCGTGGATTGGCCAGCGAGCAGGGCATGTCGGCCGGAAATGGCCCGGAATGGACCAAGCTTCTCGCCGAGCTGGTCTTGATGCCCGCAGCCAGAGTGGATGACGGGCTGCTGGATGTCGTGTCCATCGGGCCGAGGGCGCGGAGGCGCCACAGCTGGCCCAACTCGATGGCGATCCGGTGGGTGAAGTGCGGGGATTGCGGATGCGTGTCGACCCGGGCGCCCTGCTAGTGCGCGTCTAGCCGCCCCGCTGCGAGAATGTCGAGCATGGCTGAGCCACGAGCGGGTTCCGCTGAGACGTCTCCGCCGAGCCCCCCTCGCCCGTCCTCCGATTCTGATCTGGGGTTCGTGCGCAGGCCCATGGTGCGCTGGCTCGATCCCCACCAACTTATCGACACCGCTGTGCGGGTTTCGCTCTCAGGCATGTTCAGCTCCTACGCCGACAATCGGGAGTCGCAGGAGCGGGAACCAGCCAAGGTCCCGGATCGCTCCGGGGAAACCGATCTGTGGCTGGACTATGTGGCCGACGTAGGTGATGGGTGGAACTCGACGTACACCGTGGCCAGGTTGTTGGCCACCGAAGAGCTCAAGCTTGAATGGGACGGCGAGGCCCACGCCACCGAGCGGGGGCGGATCCTGGTCATGGGCGGCGACCAGGTGTACCCGGTGCCCAACGCCGCGGAGTATGAGAATCGCATGCTGGGTCCGTACCGGGCGGCGCTGCCGTGTGCCGAGGGAGAGGCTCCTGAGCTTTTCGCCATTCCGGGAAGCCACGACTGGTACGACGGTTTGGTCAACTTCACCAGCGTCTTTTGCCGCAACCACTGGATCGGCGGGTGGAGAACGCGCCAGCGTCGTAGCTATTTCGCGCTCAAGCTCCCGCACCGCTGGTGGCTGTGGGGCATCGACATCCAGTTCGGGTCCTACATCGATGAAGCCCAACTGCAGTACTTCGCTGACGTCGCCGCCGACCAGATGCAGCCCGGGGACCGCATCATTTTGTGCCTGGCCAAGGAGGTCGAGAGCGGCCGGAAGCAGGCCGAGATCCATTCCGATCGGGATGTGGAGTACCTCGAGCGTGAGATCATCCAGCCGAGCGGCGCACAGCTGGTGCTGTACCTCAAGAGTGGGAAGCACTACTACGCCCGCTACGAACAGGAGGACGGTGTGCGCCAGCACATCACCTCCGGCGGTGGCGGCGCTTTCTTGCATCCCACCCACAACCTCCCTGAGCGCATGGTTTTGCCCGGAGCGCACGGAGCCATCGCCTACCGCAGAGCTGGCACCTATCCTGCACCGGCCGTATCGAAACGGCTGAGGAAGCGGATCTGGCTGCTTCCCGTCTACAACCTTCCCCTTGCCGCAGTGTTCGGCACCGTGCAGTTGCTGTTGGCGTTCATGCTGGGACTGCATCTCGGAGACCGCCACGTCGCACTCGGCTTCGGTGACTTGCTGGTCGCTCTGTGGGAGAGTCCGACGTCCTTTCTCCTTAGCCTGCTCATGGTCGTGTCCTTGGCGGGGATGGTGCGTTTCGCGCACGACGCCACTGGCGTCCGCCGGTTCATGCTGGGGATGGTCCATTCGACGCTGCAACTGGCGGGCGTGGCCGGGGTCATGATCGCCGCCTCTTGGCTGTCGTCTGCCTTCGGGCTCCGTGGGGTGTGGTCCTTAATTGCTTTCCTCGGCCTGGTCGCCCTGGTGGGTGGCATCGGGGGGATGGTGGGGATGTCGGCCTACCTCTGGGCCACCAACTGCCTTGGCCTGCACGGAACCGAGGGATACGCACCCCTGCACCACGAGGACCTGAAGCATTTTCTCCGACTGCACATTCAGGCCGACGGCACCCTGACCATTTACCCGATAGGCATCGACCGAGTCGCCCGGAAGTGGACACTGTGCCCGGACGCGCCTGCACATGAGCCCTGGTTCGCCCCCGCTGGCTTTGAACCCGAGCCACACCTTATTGAAAAACCGATCACGATCAGTGGTCATCCAAACCCGGGAGACTCCGAGGCTGATCCACAGCGTAGGCCGTCCTCGTAATATCGCCCGACACCCGTCAGGTTATGGAGGCGCTGTCCCGCGTGGTGGGCGCGTTTGTCCAATGCCTGCCCCCTTTTGCCTGCACCTGGACCTGGGTCACCGGCGCGACACGAAGCTGGTGAGGAAGGGCGCGAGGAGCCCGAGCATCGCCGTCATGAGCGCTGGGGGTTGGGTGTTGATGGTGTCCTTCCCGCGCAGGGCGGCGAAGTCGATCGGTGTCGTGGGCACGCCGGCGCCAGCGAGCACATCGAGGGTGGCCTGGGCGATGACGCCGTATCCGCTGGTGGTGGGGTGAATGCCGTCGAGCCCGAACAATCCCCCTTGGCGGCGGCCGTTCTTATCCGAAAGGAAGAAACGGGTGTCAAGATCGGCGATGGGCTGGGGGAGAGTGAAGCGTTCCCAGCCGTTGCGCTCGGCAGCCACCGGGTCGTTGGCGAAGCGGCGAAAGCTGAGGCCGTCGAGCACACCGCACAGGTCGAGCACCCGCCAGTCGCGGCCCTCCCGACGGGCGTGGCGGACGGCATCGGTGATGACGTCGTTGAACTGGTCGATGGCCGAGTCGATCGCCCGCGCTTGCTGGTGGGTGATGAAGCGATGCTTCGACGGTCGAAAGTCCGCCTCGTCGATCCAGGGGTCGATGTAGTACGGGAAGTAGCGTGAGCCTTCTCGCCATTTCTGGCCGGGATGCTCAGGGTTCACGCCTTTGGCGATCGGCGCGATCGTGACATGGGGCACGGTCGCCAGCACCACCCGGTGGGCGGAGATGACCCGCAGGGACTTCACCAGCGCGGCGTACTCGACGGCGAAATGGAGCGGTCGCCACACGTTGTAGGCACCCTTGCGATCAAGATCGTCGAAGCCCAGGTCCGACCATTTGGGCTGCTTTTCGACCACGGAACCGAGAGCGTTGTTAGCGCCGAGCGCGACAATCAATGTGCCGATGCCACCGTTGCGGCCATGCCATGCGGCCGCATCGATCTGGGCGGCAGCAATACCGAACGGGGCGAGCACGCTGCTGGCCGCGATGTCGTTGTCGTTTTCGGGTTTGTACCCCACGAAGTCGTCGTGCGGAGCGGCCGATGCGTGCTGGGCAGCGCGTCCGGCGGTATAGGACAGGGCATCGCGAACATCCCAGCCGTAAATGCCGAGGTTCTCGTACCGGAGGTCCACCCGGGGCGGCTTGTGACCGTCGCCACGCTCCCAGTAATCCTCGTTCTCGTCGCCTAAGCGCTGCAGGGCCACGGGCACCGCGACCTTCTCCAGGATGTTCAGGTCGTCACCGAACGTGTTCTGTAGTTGGCGTAGGAGCCCTTCCAAGTTGAAGGGCAAGCCCCCCAGGGGGCCGCCGTAGGTCGGTACCGTGAACCCCAGGAGGCCCAGGCCCGCGGCCACCAGCGAAGGCCACGACAGATCGGTGCGGAACACCGCGCCACTGGACACACCGTGGGTCACCGAGTCTCCCACGGTCACCAAGGCGTGATCCGGAGACGCTGCGAGAGACGGGGCATCAGGGGAGGGCGGCCCAAGCGGCTCACCGAGAGTCGGGTCCTCGATGGGTGGGCGCAGGGTGTCGGTGACGATCACGTCCGGTGGAGTCTTGGAGTCGAGATATTCCGGCGGAAGTTGGGACATCAGCCGCTCCTCGCTGGGTTCGTCGTCGAATCCTCACCGGCGTCGGCCTTAGCGATCGGTGAAGCCGGTGCGGTGACTCTACGCCGCAGCGGTCGGCCAGTTCCGTGGGACGGGCTCCGAATCCGGACACGCATTGGTCGTCTTCAGCCACGCCCAAGTATTTCCGGATTGAACGGCGCCGATGCTGCCAACATTCGCTTATACGTTATCCATACCAGCGCAGCCGATGCCCAGCGGGCTGATGCCGGACGCCGGCGCAAAAGGTAAGTCTGTGGTGTCATGCATGGTCATCCGCGCAGAGCGCGGCGGTGGAGCGCGCTCAGTTGACGCAGGCTGACCCCGGATGACCACGGCTAGGTTGACTGCATGTGTGAGCAACCCTGCCAGGACCGGCTCAGCGGCCGGTCGCTGTTGGCCGTGTCGGGTGCGCTGGCCGCCGCCGGGACGTTGTTGCCGGGGGTTGCCTTCGGCGAGCGGCCAGGCACCGAGCCGTCCGGTGAGCAGACTCGGACGGTCACCGGCACCCTGCGTTCCGACGTATCCGACTGGTACTACCTGCCGGTGGACGTGCCGGGCGGGGTCCGCGAAATTGAGGTCGGGTACAGCTACGACCGCCCGCAGGTGCCGCCAGGCGGCAGGGGCAACGCGCTGGACATCGGCATCTTCTCGCCGGCCGGGGTGCAGCTTGGCAACCAGCGCGGCTTCCGCGGCTGGTCGGGTGGCTTCCGGGACCGGTTCACGATCAGCGCGGCGGCGGCCACGCCCGGATACCTGCCGGGCCCGATCGAGCCCGGTCGCTGGCACCTGATCCTCGGGCCGTACACCGTCGCCCAGCAGGGCCTCACTTACACGGTCGGCATCACGCTGCGGTTCGGCCGCCCCGACTCGGCTTTCGTGCCCAACCCGGCGCCGGCTAGCGCGCCGGGCCGTGACCGCGGTCGGGCCTGGTACCGCGGGGACGGGCACCTGCACACCGTGCACTCCGACGGCCGGCGCACCCCGGCTGAGCTGGCCGCGGCTGCTCGTGCCGCCGGGCTTGACTTCATCGTGTCGACCGAGCACAACACGCCGAGCGCGTCGCTGCAGTGGGGCGAGCATGCCGGAGCCGACCTGTTGATCGTCAACGGTGAGGAGGTCACCACCCGCTCCGGACACTGGCCGGCGTGGAACCTCCCGGTGGGCAAGTGGATCGACTGGCGCTATCGGGCGCAGGACCGCCGCAAGCTGCGCCGGTTCGTCGACGAGGTGCACCGGGCCGGCGGCGTTGCGGTCGCTGCGCATCCGTTCGCGTCGTGTTTCGGCTGCTCGTGGGAGTACGGCTACGAGCGGGCCGACCTGGTGGAGGTGTGGAACGGACCGTGGACGCTCGACGACGAGGCCGCGGTGATGAGCTGGCTCGGGATGCTGCGTGCCGGCACCTGGGTACCGGCCGTCGGCAACAGCGACGCGCACAATCCCGAGCACGTAGTCGGCCTGCCGCATAATGTGGTACTCGCCGAGGGGCTCACCCCGCGCAGGCTGATGGACGGGTTCAAGGCCGGGCGGAACTGGATCGCGGAGTCCGCGCAGGTGCAGGTGACGTTCGGGGCGACCGACGGGGTGCGTCTAGCCGGTATGGGCGAGGCACTGACCACGGATACCGGCACACCGGTCACCATCGAGCTGACCGTCTCAGGTGCGCCGGGAACCTCGGTGCGGCTACTCGACCAGAGCGGTCCACAGTGGATTCAGCCGGTGGACCCGACAGGCTCGGCGACGGTCAAGTGGACCACACAGACCCGCTACTCCCGCTGGGTGCGCGCCGAGGTGCGCAGGCCGGTCGCGACCGCCACCACCCCGGACTCGATGGTGGCCCTGACCAACCCGGTGTTCCTCTCCTCGCGCTAACCAACCGCAGCCACGCCGCGTCGCCCAGCACCAGCAGGCTCAGCCCGATCCCCGCAACGTCCCTGCTCCGCTATCTCACCGACGTCGGTGGGTAGCCTGCCGCGTGGCCATCGATCTCCCCGAGACCGACCTCACTCCCGTTCAGCGCTGGGTTGCAGCAACGAGTTCCCGAGCGTGCCCGGCATCAGGTAGGCCTAGCGCACGAGGTCCTCGGTCACTACCTGATCCTGGTGGAACGCCGGGTACCGTGGGACGCCCCGGACACCCAGTTCGGGCCGCAATGCTCCCGCCGAGCTTCCGTCTGGAACGCCGTGTGCTGAAGAGAACAGATGCACTGTCATCGCGGGCACAGCGGAAGCGGCAGTTGTGCGGCATCGTCTTACGCACCTGATCAGGTATAAATGGTCTTCCTAAGGTGGGGGAAGGAGCCTTTGGTGTACCGACGGACTTTATCGTTCCGAGCCTGCGACGCTGCGCAATTGGGTCCGACCGCGGGCGGTGCGACGGAAATTGCTGGTACGAACTTGCCGATGGCGGCGAACGTTTAGGTGGACATCGCTGTCTCAGCATCACCAACTCCGAAAACTAGTAATTCTCACCTCATAGGGGGCCGCGATAACGATGGCAACCTCTATCACCACTAGCTATGACCATGCCCGCGCCACGAGCAGCGCGGCTGACCTATTGTTACGGATTGGTGACGGCGAGCCCGCGGCCTGGGATGAGATTCACCGCCAGCATGAAAAGCTCGTGTCCGCGATGGTACGGTCCTTCCGATTGCAGGAGGCCGACGCGCTCGACGCGGTGCAGATGACCTGGCTGCGGCTAGCGGAAAATGCGCATAGGATACAGTTTCCTGGGCAGCTAGGTGCTTGGTTGGCGACCACCGCCCGCCGCGAATGCTTGCGTATAGTGCGCCAGGCCAATCCTGTCGCCTCAGGTGCTATTGGTATGGCGCCCGAAACTGTCGCCGATCCCTCGATGGGCCCCGAGCAGCGCGTCATCGACGCCGACACCTCACGGACGCTGTGGAAGCTTGTCGCTGAATTATCGCCTCGTCGGCGGACCCTGCTGCAGACGCTGTTCACCGACAACCCGCGGTCCTACGCCGAGGTAGCCGCCGCCGCCGGAATCCCGCCCGGCGGGATCGGGCCTACCCGAGCGCGGGCTCTTCAGCAGCTGCGGCGCAGGCTCAACGAAGCCGAGTTGGATTGCCATTAGTTCACGCTCTCGCTCGACCAGCAGACCGCAGGGATATCAACTAGGCTCATACTTGGCTTCGTCTCCGCAGGGCCTCCAGATCGCGGAGCACTATGGTGCGTCCCTGTAATTCGATGAGTCCCCGTGCGGCGAGTGACTGCAGTGCCCGGTTCACCGCTGGACGTGAGGCACCGATCATTCTGGCGAGGTCGGTCTGAGTCAATCCGCTATCGAGAACAACGCCATGCACCTGGCCGTGCTTGGTAGCAAGCTGAAGAAGCAGTTTTGCCAGCCGGCCCCCGAGGTCGAGGAATGCTAAGTCACCTGCCTTTTCCGTGAGGTTCCGAACGCGCTTGCCGATTAACTTAAGGAACTCGTCTACCAGTCTGGGATTGACGCTCATCAGCTCTAGTAGTTGCCTCCTCGGCAACACGAAGATCGAAGCGGATTTCAGCGCGACCACCGATGCTGAACGTGGTGATCCGTCGAGCAGCGCTAGCTCACCGAAGATCTCCTTCGGTCCGAGGATGTTCAGCACCATCTCGTCGCCACGTGCTGACGTGAAAACAATTTTCACCAGCCCTTCAATCACAACATAAAGATGATCTCCGGGGTCACCCTGGTAACAGATGATCTGTCCAGGAGCGTAGATCCGGGACAGACCGGCGCTCGCGACGGCCGAAATGCCCTCTTGGCTGAGCACTTGGAACAGTGGAATTTCCGCCAGCACATCAACGATCGGCCGGCCGTGTGCGGCCATGGGCACAGTCTAGTACGCTAGCCGTAGACCGTGATCTTGCGGCGGGTCGGTCCGGCGCTTCGGCGGTGAACCCTGCGAGGGCGGACCCGTCAGGTCCGGCGGCCAGGGCCAACGCTGCGGACAGCGGCGCTGAGTCGGGGCTTGGTCTTTCGATGTCGCCGACTCAGGTTGCGCCGATCAGGCGGACACGGCGTCGCACTGAAGTGCGTGGTTGCCCCGTGGCGGTTGGCACAGCGCGGCGTGCGCCCACGGCGATTCGATGGGTGGCAACCTAGGTGGTGGTGATGAGGACGTAATACCTCAGGCAGCACCGCGATAACAGTAAGTAGCGCTCTGGCCGGTACCAGTTAAACTCGCCGACGCAGCTTGCGTCAGGTATATGGGACGGCATGTTGGCATCAAGTCGATGGTGTCCTCGCCATACACTAAAGCGCGGAGCCTGGTCCCTTAGCCACCTTAGCGTACCTTAACAACCGGCATCCGAGCACCTGTTGTGCCTTCTGGGTGAGCAGGTGGACCAGGTGGGTGAGCCGATCGCTAAATGCGACAGTGCCGTCCGTGACGTCAAGGCCGTCGAACGGGAACTCTGGACTTCCCTGAGGCAGTACAGTCCCGGAGTGGGAGGATGCGCCCGTGAAAGACAGACGATGATGACCGTGCCGCATGTCCAGTGGTGAGTCAATCGCGACGCGGTGGATCTGGTGTGAACGACCGGCCGGCCGACCGACCACGGAGATGGCACTGTTGCATTAAGCGATCGGCCCGTTCGGTCTCCACTCGCGCGCCCAAAAACCCTGCCACCTCTTGCGGAATGACCGTTTTATGTCGGTCGTCGCCGACGCCCGAAGTGCGTGGCGCTCGACTTCGCCACCCCTCGAGGGCGCCATCTCTGTTAATGCAACAGTTCCGCTGCCCCAGCGGACGACCAAGGGGCCGGGCTGGCGGCCGGCCGGCGTGGCGATGGCCTAAAAGCTGCTCGACGCTCTCCAAGCCCGCCGGCGACGGCTCAACGGCCACGGGTTCGGCGCGCTCGTCGGCGCTGGCACCGAATTCGTCGACGGAAAACTGCAAGAAAGGGACGACCACGAACGGAGGTTTGAGGGCGCGCCGCCTGAGACAACTCTTGGCCGTGATCAACGATCTTCCCTACCTGTCCTTGTGGGGTAGCGCATCAGCTGGAACTGCAGGATGTAAGGAATTACCGAATCAGATCATGGCGTGCAGCTCGCAAATTAGGACTCCTCCAAGTCCGCCGGCCAGGAGGGATACAGTGGCTCCACCAACGGCAGGTCACGACCGCGATGACGACATAGTCCAGCTCGCCCTAGCAATCCTCGATGAAGAATTGCGCTCGTGGACCCGGCACCGAGGTCATGCATCGCAAGCCGAGGGGGTCTTGGAGCCACACGAGCAGAGCGGGGACGCCTCGTGATCTGCATCCGCTGCGGGAACGACAACGCCGCCTTGTTTCGCTTCTGCAGCAACTGTGGCACCGAGCTCGGCCAAGCATGTCCGACATGCGGCTTTGGAAATTTCGTAGAGTCGAAGTTCTGTGGCGGTTGCGGCGCACGGCTACAAAAGATTCGGGGGGAAGATCCTCGGGGCGAGCGCCGCCAGCTGACCGTGCTGTTTTGCGACATGGTAGGAGCGACCGCGCTGTCTCAGCTTCTCGACCCCGAGGACCTGAGAGAGCTGATCGTCTCCTGTCAGAAGGTTTGTGGGGACGCGGTGCTCACCCATGAAGGCCATGTCGCCCAGTATCTCGGCGATGGCGTACTGATGTACTTCGGCTATCCACGCTCCCACGAGGACGAAGCACAACGGGCCGTCCGCTGCGGGCTCGACATCCTCAAGGGAGTGGCGGCGGTGCGCGACAGCGGCAGGATTCCCCCCAACACTTCCCTTGACGTGCGCCTCGGTGCACATACGGGGCGCGTCGTCGTGGGCCCAGTCGGCGATCGGGGGGATCAGATCGCCTTGGGAGACACGCCCAACATCGCGGCCCGCATCCAGTCGGAAGCCGAGCCCGGCACGCTCGTGGTCAGTGACGTCACTTGGAGGATCGTCGAGGGCTACGTCACGGGCAAGTGCATCGGACAGTGGCAGCTCAAGGGTGTCTCCGAGCCGATGCGGCTGTGGCTCGTCACTGGCGAGAGCCCCTCGAGAGAACGCGTCGAGGTGGCCAGCATGTTGACCTCCTTCGTTGGTCGGGAACGGGAGTGGTCCATCCTCGGGCAAACTTGGGAGGACAGCCGCGCTGGGCATAGCCGCTTTGTGCTGTTGCGTGGCGATCCAGGGATGGGCAAGTCCCGCCTCGCACAGCTGTTCTGCGAAGAGGTGCAGTTCCAAGCGGCCGACCTGCTCAGCATGCGTTCCTCCCCCTACAACACCAACAGCCCGTTCCATCCGGTGATCGAGCTGATCGAGCGCAGGTTCGGGCTGGACCATGTCCAGACCTCGGCCGAGCGGTTGGAAAAGATCGAGGAAGGGCTTGCCGGCCTCGAACTCGCCGGACCCGAGGCGATTGTGCTGCTGGCCTCGCTGCTTTCGATACCACTCGGTGATCGGTACGCCCCGCTCGACCTGTCCCCGGCGCGCCGGCGCACCGGCACCATGCAGGTCTTGGCCGACTTCATCACCGCTATCACCCGGGCAGGGCCGGTGCTGCTGTTGGTTGAGGATCTGCACTGGACGGACACCTCGACCCTGGAATTTCTCCAGCTGCTGGTCACGACCACTGCTGACGTGCCGCTGTTGGGCATCTTCACGGCGCGGTGTGAGTTCGACGTGTACTGGGACGCCACGCCAGCAGTACGCAGAATTGAGCTCCCCAGACTCCAGCGCGCCGAGGTGGAAGCGATGGTGCGCAGCGTGGCGCTGGGCAAAGCGCTCCCCAGCGAGGTGCTCTGGCAGATAACGGTTCGATCCGACGGCGTGCCGCTGTTCGTCGAAGAGCTCACTCGGTCGATCCTGGACTCGGGGGCACTCAGCGAACGGGCGGTGTCCTGGGAAGCGGTCGGCCCTGTCGACGTCGAGATCCCTGCCACGATGGACGCCTCGTTGACGTCTCGCATCGACCGGCTCGGTGCGTCCAGAGCGACCGCACAGCTGGCCGCGACGATCGGTCGGGAGTTCAGCCTGGAGCTACTGCGCGAGGTCAGCGAGTGCGACGAGGCGACCATCCGCCAGGATCTCGAACGTCTGCTGCGCGCGGGTCTCGCATGGTCAGCCGACGACGAGACGGACCACTTCATCTTCAAGCATGCACTCGTTCGCGATGCCGCTTACAACTCGCTGCTGCGCTCGACACGCCAGCGATATCACAGCCGGATCGCCGCCGCCCTCCGTGAGCGCTTCGCCGCCGAGACGTCGACCCGGCCCGATCTCATCGCTGGTCACCTGACCGCTGCCGGCGAGGACGAGGATGCCGTCACATTCTGGGAGGCCGCGGGCCAGCAGGCGCTGGTGAGAACTGCCGTCCACGAGGCGGCCGAGCACTTTCAGCAAGCGATCGACTGCCTGCAGCGCTTGCCGGCCACGCTCGAGCGACAGGAGCGCGAGCTCGAGCTCCAGATTCTCCTCGCCCCGCTCCTCATGGCTGTGCACGGCTGGGGGGCGGTGGAGGTCGAGCAGGCCTGCACACGCGCTCTGGGACTGGCGCAGGATCTGCGGCGCGATGACCTCAGCTACGCGCCGCAATGGGGACTGTGGACGAATCACTTCCTGCGCGGGGAGTTGATCCCCGCCCTAGCGGCGGCTGAAACCTTGCTCCAGATCGCGCAGGACTCGCGTGTTCCGATGATCGAACTCACCGGACGGCATGCCACCTCCTACACACTGTTCTGCCGAGGCGAATACAAGCGGGCTATTGAGGAAGCCGACGCAGGCCTGGCGCTGTATGACTTCGAGCGCGAGAAAGAGCTGGCCAACAGGTTCGGGTTGTCGTCGACGGTCTGCCTGCGGTCCTCAAGAGCCCACTCTCTCTGGATGCTGGGTCAGGTCGATGAGGCGATGGAGGAATGTGACCGTCTGCTACAACTGGGGCGCGACCTCCGGCACCCGCCAAGCCTCGCCGCCGCGCTCGCCTTCTGCATGTATGGCGTTGCCTTCCGCTACTCCTATGTCGGGCAGATGGAGCGCCTGGTCGAGATCGCCGACGAGCTGCTGGCACTCTCCCGAGAGGAAGGCTTCTTCCTCTGGTACGCCCAGGCCTACACCTTCCGAGGTGTCATCGGCCAGGCCATTGGCGATCACCGGGCGCGACGCCAAATGCTGGAGGGCCTGGAGCTCTGGGAGCAGACCGGCTCACGGCTGACCTTGGTGATGATGAATGTTCTCTGCGCCGAGGCTCTCTACCGGCTAGGCGACGATGACGAGGCGTTCCGGCGGCTCGAGGTGGCCGAGGCAGAGACGGCACGCCAGGAAGGACTGCTAGCTCCAGAGGTCTGGCGATTGCGAGGCCGGCTACTGGTACGTCAGGGCGAGCGCTCGGCGGCCGAGGCGGCGTACTGCCAGGCGATCGCGCGGGCACAGGGGCAGCACGCGCTCTCGCTCGAGCTGCGCGCCGCGCTCGACCTGTATGAGCTGCGAGCTCAGAACGGACCAGCTCATGAGTCTCGTGCCGCGCTAACCGGTCTTCTCGAGCGCTTTACTCAGGGTCTCGATCGACCCGAGCTCGTCCGCGCGAGCACCATCGTCCGAGCCCCGACTTGATCCACGTCATCAGCAGAAAGCGAGATCCGATGTCAAACGATTTCCGCCTCCCCTGGACCGATGACCAATGGGCCACAGTGCAGCGCATCGTCCAGGAAAGTGCTCGCAAGGCACGGGTTGCCAGCTCTTTCCTTCCCTTGGTGGGGCCGCTACTAGACGGCCAGGCAAGCGTCCCGGCGCTAGCAGTGGGCTACAAGTCAATCCAACCTATTGAACGCGGCGAGGCCGAGCGACGACTCGAGATTGATGACGCAAAGACGTTGCCGCTCACGAAGATCGCCTGCAACGTCTATCTCAAAACCCAGCAAGCCGAGGATCCCGAGCAGGCATCAGCGAAGCAGATGCTCAGCCGTGCTGCCGATATCATCGGGCGACTCGAAGACGCCATTGTCTTCAACGGACAACCCGGCGAGGACCAACCGCCCGCGCATACCGACGACATCCCAAAAGTCTACACGGTCCGAGGTGGTGGAAAGCACGCTGGTCTGCTCAGCGACGAAAGCGAAGAGACCAGACCCGAGTGCGAAGTGACTGTGACACTGCCGAAGGAGGGCGACGACAAGGGAGGCGACCAGGTGGTCAGGGCAGTCATAGCTGCCATCCAGCGCCTCGAACACATGGGTCATTACGGCCCGTTCGCCTGCGTGCTGGGTCACTCGTTGTACGAAGCAGCCAACACTCCCAGCCCAAGCTCGTTGGTCCTCCCCAGCGACCGCATCGTTCCCTTCCTCGACGGTGGCCCGCTGCGGCGGTCCAGTGTCGTGCCGGATGGACAAGGGGTGGTCGTCGCGCTAGCAGGTTCGCCCATCGACCTCGTCGTGGCAAGCGACGTGCATGTGAGCTACCTGCAGCTTTCGCTCGAGCCACGCTACGTCCTGCGCGTCTCGGAGCGTTTCGTGCTCCGCATGAAACAGCCGGATGCGCGCTGCCGCCTAAGGGCAGTCCAGCCCAACCAGAAGTCTAAGCCATGACGGATGGCTCCGCGCTCTCCCGGCAAGCGGCGTTGCTGTTCGTAAGAGATAATCTGCCCAGCGGTGCAGTGCCATCCGGGACCGCACCGCTCGTCGTCGTTGGCGCCACACCGATACACCCGAGCAACGCCGTCTTGGTACAGATGCGACGTGACGGCGGCCACACGACCTGTTTACGGACCGTACCTGTTGGCGCGCCTTTCCAGGCGGCCAAGCAGTGGTACAGGGCCGCCCTTCCCACGCTCGACGCGGGGCACCGCATCGACTATCGGGTCGAATTGATCAGGGCCGGGCAGCGCCTGGCCACTCTTCCCACCGACGGTTCGTGGCTGACAGTGATCGGTGACCCCGATCCAGTTTCGTTACCGGAGGAAAGAAGCTCGCCGCATTCGGCCGTCGCGCCTTCTTTCCCGGGAGCCCCGCGCTGGAATTACGACTTGGTCTTCTTTGCTGCGTTGACCATCAACCTCCGTCCTGAGATTCTCGGCGATACTCCCGACGGATACCGGATCAGTTTTTTCGTAGACGACGGCCGCGTAGTCGGTCCGCGCATCGACGCCGTGGTTCGCCGTGATGGGGGTGACTGGATGTGCATTCGCCGCGACGGTATCGGGTTGATCGATGTCCGCATCACCTACGAGACGGCCGATGGTGCGCTCATCCTCGACCGGGCGGGCGGGTTCTTCGACCTTGGCCCCGACGGATACGCCAAGGTCGCGGCCGGCCAGTTCACGGGGACACCCCCCTTCTATGCGACGCCTACGTTCTTGACCGCGCACCCCGACTGGAAATGGCTCAACCGCTGCCAGGGTTTCGGGATTGGGCGAGTGGTAATGGAGGATCTCCGCGTCGAGTGCGATATTTACATTCCCCAGGTGCGGGAGCGGCGCGGCGATGGCTAGGGTCGTCGTGCTCGGCGGCGGCATGGCAGGCATGACCGCCGCTCACGAGTTGGCGGAGCGAGGATTCGAGGTTGTCGTGCTCGAACGGCGCGACGCCCCCGGTGGGAAGGCGCGCAGCATCGAGGTTCCGCCCGGAGGGCTGGGCGAGCGGGCACCGGGAACGATTCCCGAGGCTCCTCCCGGAGCCTATGTCCCCTGGGTCCCCGGCGAGCACGGCTTCCGCTTCTTCCCCGGTTTCTACAAGCACGTCATCGATTCAATGCGGCGGACGCCGACCGGGCAGGGACGCTCGGTCGCCGATGCGCTCGTCAATACGACCCGGCTTGGCATCACGCAGTACACGCAGCCGATGTTCGAGGTTCCCGCCCGGTTTCCGCGCACGCCGACCGACGCGCTGACCATTCTGCAGGACGTGCTGCTTGCCTTCACTCCGGTGGCTGGACTGCGCCCCGACGATCTGGCTGTATTCGGAGCCCGCCTGTGGCAGATCCTCACGTCCTGTCCCGAACGGCGACTCGCTGAATACGAGCAGATCTCGTGGTGGGCGTTCACCGGCGCCGAGCCACGCTCACAGGCCTATCAGAAGTTCCTTGCCACGGGCATCACTCGGTCCCTCGTCGCCGCCAAGGCCAGGATGGCGAGCACGCGGACGATCGGCGACATCTTCGTTCAGCTCGTATTGACCGTCCTGGACCCGGGGGCCGTAGCCGGGACGACAGACCGGGTGTTGGACGGGCCAACCAGCATCGTCTGGATCGATCCCTGGAGACGGTGGCTCGAGTCGTTGGGAGTCGACTACCGCACGTGCATCGAGGTGAAGCAGATTCGCTGCGACCGCGGCCAGATCACGGGAATTGTGGCCGAACACAACGGACGGACGGAACTGGTCCAGGGTGACTATTACGTATGCGCGCTCCCTTTGGAGCGTGCTACTCCGCTTATCAACCCGGAGATCCTCGCCGCTGACCCTTCCCTCGAGTCCCTGGCGACCCTGCTCCCCAACGTCGAATGGATGAACGGCGTGCAGTTCTACTTGCGTCGAGATGTTCCGATGCTGCACGGCCACATGATCCACATCGATACGGAGTGGGCGCTCACGAGCATCTCACAGGTCCAGTTCTGGCGCCCGGAGATGATCGATCGGTATGCTGACCTGGAATTCAACGGTGTCATCTCAACCGATGTGTCGAACTGGGACACACCCGGTCTGAACGGGCGCTGTGCCGAAGAGTGCTCGCCCGAGGAAGTCGCCGCCGAGACGTGGGAGCAGCTCAAGCGCTCCGTGAACACTGGTGGTGCCGAGGTTCTCGACGATGACAACTTGTGCGGGTGGTTCCTCGATCCCGCCATCGAGCCAGATCCCACGCGCCTCGGGCGGCTAACGAATCTCGAACCCTTGCTGGTCAACTACGTCGACACCTGGCGCCTGCGTCCCGAAGCGGTCACGGCCATTCCCAACCTTTT
Organism: Pseudonocardiaceae bacterium; assembly: GCA_025924655.1. Taxonomy (GTDB): domain Bacteria; phylum Actinomycetota; class Actinomycetes; order Mycobacteriales; family Pseudonocardiaceae. The sequence goes on from JAICHZ010000008.1 coordinate 23,623, forward strand.
CCTCGCCGCGGACTACGTGCGCACGTACACCGACCTCGCCACGATGGAGGCGGCGAACGAAGCAGCGCGCCGGGCGGTGAACGGAATCCTCGACGCCGACGGGTTCTCAGGTCCTCGCTGTGATATCTGGCCCTTGGAGGAGCCGGCGGTCCTCGAGCCCTTTCGGTCGTACGATGCCGCGCGCTTCCGTCTCGGGCTCGGATGGGACACGACGCTGGTGGACTTCGCGGTGGCGGGCTTGTCCGCCGCGGGGCCAGGGCTCGCGGGCGTACCCGAGCTGATGGCTCGAGTAGAGCCGGCCGCTCCATACGTGTCGGCGTTGAAAGCTCGTCTCGGCAGTGTGGAGCAATCCCTTCAGGTGCTTCGGACCGACGAGGCGCTGACCGACACCGCGGAGGCCATTTGGAAGCACCAGTCGGTGCTTCCCACGGGTCTTCCGGTGGCGCCCGGGTTGGATGCGTTCGCCGGCCCGACGGGTTTTCTGGAGCGCCTAAGCTGGTACCGGGACCAAGCGTTGATGGCCTTGAGAGAAGATCTGCCGCAGAAGGAGCCCAGCCGATACCTGTACGACCTTGTGAGGGACTTCGTCGCCCAGCCCAGCAAGGGGCTGCGTCCGGCCCTCTGCCTGGCGACATGTCGGGCTTACGGCGGCAGCATAGAGGCCGCGCTGCCCTCTGCAGCGGGTCTCGAGTTGCTGCACAACGCCTTCCTGGTGCACGACGACCTCGAGGACGGCAGCTTGTCACGCCGGGGTCAGACCACCATGCATCGACGTGTCGGGATTCCGTTGGCCGTGAACACCGGCGACGCCATGAATGCCCTGTCGATGCGCCTGTTCAAACGCAACCTGGTGAAACTGGAGCCAGAGGTCGCACGGCGGATCCTGGACGAGGTCGACCACCTGCTCGTGGAGTCCCTCGAAGGGCAAGCGGTGGAGCTGGGCTGGATGCGCGACAACGAATGGGGTGTAAGTACCGGCGACTATCTTCGCATGGTGCTCAAGAAGACCGCCTGGTACAGCTTCATCCATCCGATGCGCATCGGCGCCCTTGTCGCAGGTGCCGACGACGGTCTCGACCGGTTCAATCGCTTCGGCTTTCTGCTCGGCGCCGCCTTTCAGATCCAAGACGACGTCCTCAACCTCGTGGGCAGCCATTCACGCTACGGCAAGGAAATCGCCGGTGATCTCTGTGAGGGCAAACGCACGCTCGTGCTCTCACACGCTTTCGCTCGCGCCGCTCCGTCAGAGCGATCCCGGCTACAGAACTTCTTCTCCCACCCTCGCGAAAGACGGCTGCACCGCGAGCTTGTCGACATCTATGACCTGCTCGGGCGCAGTGGCAGCATCGAGTGGGCACGACTGGCGGCTTCAGCATTGACCAGCGCCGCCCAAAAGGAGTTCCCGTTGGCCTTTGCCGGAGCCAACGACGGCCCCGACCTGGACTTCGTGTCCGCCCTCGTGGGCTACCTCGTCGAGCGGGATGTCTAATGGCGCTGTTTGTTCCCCCTCGTTCCGGTGCCGCCGGCCGTCGTCGTGCACCCCGGCTCCAAGGGTGCCATCGCTCGGCAGGAAGTGGTCGAACCAGTCTGGCCCGCGGGGGCACACGCTTGGCTGAGCATCTGGGCTTCGCGGGTGCGTGAATGGGAGCTGACCGGTACCTTGGTTGTGGCCGTTGCGGTCAGACTTCCGGTGACCAGAATTGAGACTAACGCCATGGCCGTCAGGTTCTACTTTTGAACGGCTTCACGGTGAGCATTGTGATCGGTCAACATCGGCCAGCGTCGGATCCGACCGACGAAGACCTGCCCACCAGCGTGCCGCCGCGAAGCCGCGAGAGAGGTGACGCCATGGACCTTCCCGACACGCTGAGAGCAGCAGCCCACGCACTCAGCGACCGCACTGACCTTGAACACGCAACTGCCCTCGCTGGCTTGCTGCAAAACCGTGCCGATGACATGGAAAGCAACATCGCCATCTGGCGACGCACCGGGCAAGACGTCCCCGCCCTCATCGCGAAGTACTACGGCGTGTACCTCACCGCTGCCCGAACTGTTCTCTCTGATTCTGTTACGGCTGACCCGTACTACACCGTCTCCAAAACGATTTGATCATTAGGCGGTTCGGTGTGCGGCGGCGAGATGGTAGGCCAGCAGCAGGGTCACCAGGACCACCATGACCACGATGCTGAGGGGCAGCGTGACGATGCGGGTCGCTGCGGCGGCGGCCAGCACCAGTACGGCGGTGAGCAGGATGGGTCCGCTGGCGGTCGGCTGATCGCTCATGCGGGTGTTGAGCAGCCCGAGCACGATGAGAAAGATCGCGACCGGGATGGCGACGGTGAAGGCGGCGAACACGGAGCCGACGCGGTCGGCGTGGGTGAGGGTGTCCACCACGACCTGCAGTCCAGCGCCGACGGCGGCGACGGCGGAAAAGACCAGGTAGTGCCCGAGTGCCCACACGAACGTCCAGGGCAGCGACTGCCGGATCTGGCTGGTGGCGGAGTGTTTGAAGTACGACCACCACAACGCGAACACCAGCAGGAGCCCACCCGCAGCGGCGGTGAGTAGCCCGGGTCCGGCCGCGCTGCCGGCTGCGAGCGCTGACTGAACTGCAATGGCGATGGCGGATATGACCTCGCCGAGCACGATGATGGTGAACAGCCCGTAGCGTTCGGTGATGTGCCCGGGATGCCAGGAGGTGGACCGACCGGCGAACTCGGCCCACGCGGGTACCCCGAGCTCGGCGGCCACCAGCGCCGCGAATCCGATCCACCCGGCCAGGCCGGGAAGCCACAACCGCCCGATCCAGGCCAGCTGCACCGCGGTGACACCGGCGGCGTAACGTAGCGTGCCGGACCGGCCTTCGGGGTGCTCGCGGGCCGCGCGCAGCCACTGGGTCACCAGCGCCAACCGCATGATCACGTACCCGATCACCACGGTGGTGAAGTCGAACCGGTCGAACGCCGCCGGGATGCCGGCGGCGAGGACCAGCACCCCGCCCATCTGCACCAGCGTCAAGATCCGGTAGGGCACGTCGTCGGTATCGTAGGCGGAGGCGAACCAGGTGAAGTTCACCCACGCCCACCAGATCCCGAAGAACACCGCCGCGTAACCGGCCACCGCGTGGGCCGCGTCGTCTTCGGCGAGTGCGTGGTGCAACTCCGCCGCCGCCAGCGCCACCGCGACCACGAACGTCAGGTCGAACAGCAGCTCCAGCGGCGTCGATGCCCGGCCGTCTTCCTCGGGGTCACGGCCGGCCATCCGCCGCCGCCATTGCTGCGGCAGCGGCGAGATCTCACTCACTGACGTCTCCACTCCCAAGACATCCAACCTGCGGTTCCCGTACGGGGAGACTCTCATTGACCAGGAGCCATGCATCAACAGGCACGCCAACGCCCACCTCGCCTGCGCTCCAACCGATCGGCCGCAGGCCTGTCGGCCGATGGTTGCGGCACCTCGGCGACCGAATGTCTCGATTACCGATCAGGAACGGACGTCGGGCGGCTCGGTGCCGTAGGTCGTCACGGCTACCACACCGGGTACGGTCCATTGGTGGCGGAAGGGCAGGGTGGCCGCCTGCACTTGCGGCTGGCGCAGTTGGTGGGTGCCCGAATGTGGTGGCATCTGCATCGGCTGCACTATGCCCGGCTTCCCGGACAGGTTCATGCCGTTCATGGAGTCGCTGCCGATCGCTTGGCGCACGGGTTCCGCGACGGCGGTGACCGAGAGCGAGACCTACGGCTCAGTCATCCGGTCACTGCGCGAGTTCGCCCTCAAGCAGTTCGACACCGAGCCCCAGTGGCGTAAGAAGGGGCCCGAACTCCTCACCGGCTACATCCCCGACTGGGACGACAACCGAGCTCAGTCGATCGTGTCCAAGCCACGTCAAGGCACCGGTAACCAATCCCACGCCGCTGCAGGAGCCAGGACAGCGGGGAAAACCGTGGCGAGCGGGACGCGGGCGCTGGTTGCGGTCTGGTGCCGCTCGGTGGGGGCCACCTGGACACTGGAACTTCACGAGCTCGGCTCGCGTATGACGCTGGGTGCGCTGGTGGACTGGATCAGCTCGGGAGTGCCCACGTCCCAGCCCCAGCCGGACGAGGCGTTGGTCCGCCAGCTGCTGGCGGACCGCGGACTGCGGACTGCGCCTCTACCCGGATTCCGCCGCCGGCCCCTACACGAACAGCCGAAGCAGCATCGGCTACGTAAGCGGAGACCCGTGAGAGTCAATCAGGTTGATGCTCGTCGCGGAGGGATCGGCCTCCGAAGACCGGCTCAAGATGATAGCATGAAGTCATCTTTGAGATGAGGTGACTTCAGGACATGACAATTGAGCGCATCGGTGTCGCCGAGGCCAAGCGGAGATTCTCCGAACTGGCGGACCGGGTTGGCCGTGGCGAGTCCTTTGTGATTATGAGCCGAGGGCGTCCCGTCGTCGCCCTGGTACCTCCTCAGAGGGCTGCTGAAGAGGAGCCTCAGCCCTCGATCGGGCTTGCCGCCTTTGCTGGAGCGCTGGCCGACGAATGGGACACTGTGGACGAGGACATGGCTGAGATCGTTGCTGCGCGACAACGGGTGTCTGACCGGCCGGCTCCGGAATTTACGTGACGGGATACTGCTTCGACACCGACATCCTCAGCGCGACGATCAGGCCCGCCCCGCCGCTACACCTCATCCGCCGGCTGGCCACCGTGCCACCGCAGGAGCAGTTCACTACGTCAATCACGGTCGGTGAAATGATCTATGGTGCGCGACGCGTCGGACGCGAGGATCTTTCCAGGCGGGTTGAGCAGGTAATTCGCCGTGCCCAGACCGTGCTGGCCTTTGATACAACCGCTGCCCGTACGTTCGGCTTTCTGAAGGCAACGCTGGAGCAACGTGGCACTCCGCTGGCCGAACCCGACCTGCGTATCGCCTCGATCGCGCTGTCGCGAGGGTTGATCCTCGTGACCCGCAATGTGCGGCACTTCCAGCGCGTTGCTGAACTCACCGTCGAAAACTGGATCGACGAGACATGAGAAGCGATGGTGACTGGCCAACCCTGTCGATATTGTCAGATCGAAATCCGGTGATCGGTCAACGGACTGCCACTGCAGTAGTGCATGAGCAGCGCCTTGCACATTCGGGTGTAAGATAGTTTACTCACAGTGAGTATTAGCTGCTCAGGCTTGGCGCGCCCCCGGCAGTATTCGAACCTGCGCTCCCGCCTCCGGAGGCCGGGGTCTCCTAATCCACTGTGGTGTCCCTGATGCCCTACCTGGGCTTTTGGCTGGTCTCCAGCGTCTACAGAGGCGCTGCAGCTTCTCTGAGAAGTCAGGCATCGCTGGGGCTGAAAGCCGGAATCAGTTGCCGAGAATTGACAGCGTCAGGTCTGGGTACCGCCGCCGCCTTGGTCGTGGCAGTGCCGCGTGGTGGGGGAGGAGCGAGCAGCGGTCATGCCGGGTTGTCGCCGTGTCTGAGTGCGTTGTAGGCGGGCCGGAGTAGCTCGATCAGCGGCCGGTCGCGCACCGTGATAGCGATGTCGGGAAGCTGGTCGAGTAGCACGGTGGAGGAGGTCAGTGGCGGGCTCGGCGTGCGAAGCCCGGCCTGCGGGGCGAAGTAGCTGTCGAGGCAGTCGGCGAGCGGCCGGCCGGACTGCTCGCCGCGGTCGGCGGCCGGCGGACCGCAGGACCGGGCGGTCTGCAGGTTGGCCAGCAGATGGTCCCGTTCCCGCCCGCACCAGGCGAGGATGGCGAAGGGGTCATCGTCGAAGGACTCGGCGAACAGGTAGAACGTCGCAGCGAGGTGCTTGCACGGTACCGCGCTGTCGGGGCAGGAGCAGTCCAGCGAGAGCTCCCGCGCGGTGGCCGGGAACAGGGACAGCCCGAGCCCGGCGAAGACGTCCTCGATGTCGTCGGGCATCTCGCCGGACAGCAGCATGGCCGCATACCAGGCGTTGCCGGCCAGGGCCTGTTCGGCCTGTGCCCACTCGGACTTGCCGAACGCGGCAAGCCCGATCCGCACCCGGTAGGGCCGCGCCCTACTGCCTTGCACGTGGGCGGTGACCGAGCCTGGACCCACGTCCATCGAGACCACCTGCCCGGTGCGCGCGTAGCTTCGCCCGCGCTGGAGCCGGGTACCCAGGCCGATGCCTTCGAGGACCTCGATGAACCTCTCGGACCACCAGGTCTGGGCGATCGCGCCGCGGGTGCTGCGGGTCCTGAGCCCACCCTCGACGGCGCGCGGGCGCGAACGGGGCCCACACCAGTTCGTCGACGACCGACTGGTACAGCGAGGCCTGCTCGGTGGTGAGCTGGCAGTACTGCTTGATCTCGATCTTCTCCGGCAGGTCGTCGATGATCGTCGGGTCGGTCTTGAGTCGGCGCAGCAAGTACGGCCGGGTGATCGCACGCAGCCGCTGCGCCGGCTCGGTCTGGCCGTACCGTTCGACCGGGATCGTGTAGCGGGTGCGAAACAGCTCGGACGTCCCCAGCAAGCCGGGATTGAGGAAGTCCATGATCGACCACAGCTCGGCGAGACGGTTCTCCACCGGGGTCCCGGTGAGCGCGACGCGGTGCCCCGCCTCGAGCCGCCGCACCGCTTTGGCTGCTCGGGACAGGCTGTTCTTCACCGCCTGCGCCTCGTCCAGCACCACCCGGTTCCACCCCGTATCCGGCGAGTTCGTCGATGTCGCGGCTGGCCGTGGCGTAGGTGGTGACGACCAGGTCGATGTCCTGCAGGTACTTGCGCAGCACGTCGCTGTGCAGCCGCGCGCCGCCGTGGTGCGGGTAGACCCGCAGGCCTGGAGCGAAGCGCGCCGCCTCCCGCTGCCAGTTGCCGACCAGCGACATCGGGCACAACAGCAGCGTGGGTCCGGTGCCAGGGTCTTGGTGGCGCTGCAGGTATTCCATGGCCAGCAGTTGCACGGTCTTGCCCAGCCCCATGTCGTCGGCCAGGCAACTGCCCAGCCCGTGCGAGGACAGAAACGCCAGCCACGACAGCCCGCGTTGCTGGTAGGGGCGCAGCGTCGCGGTGAAGCCCGGCGGGGGTTGCAGTGGTTGCAGCGACTGGGCCGCGGCCCCGCTGAGCAGCTCGCCCAGCCAGCCGTCGGTTCGCACCGAGACGACGTCCAGCGGGGTGTCGATGTCGTCGGG